>JAJFIG010000525.1 GCA_021775195.1 Rhodospirillales bacterium
CCGCCGCCGCCCGCGCCAGCAGCGGGTCGGCGAGTATGGCGGCCAGGGGCACCCCGGCGCCTATGCCGCGGACGACCTGGCGCCGCGTCAGTGTCTTTACCATGATCAAGGCCCTCCCCTTTTCTTCGGTGTCGCACCGGTACAAGGTAGAACCGGCGCCCATGGTTGAAAAGACAGGGCGCCAACACAAGATTGTGAGCACCGGGCTCCCGGCGGTTCCTCGGCCCCGCCGGGAGTGCTATGACGGTTCGAGAATTTCTAAGCGATTTGGGACGGACCATGAGATCACCGATCATTGCCGGCGCCTTGGCGCTGTTCGTTCTCGCCGGCCCAGTGCCGGCGGCAGCCGAGCCCGTCGTCATCAACACCCTGGCCATCCCCCTCAACGACGAAGACGAGGCCCAGGTCACGATCGGCAGGCTGCGCTACCGCGGCGGCATGGTGCTGAGCTCGCCCGAGCCTCGGTTCGGCGGCTTTTCGGCCCTCGGCATCAGCCCCGACGGCGGGCGCATGATCGCCCTCTCGGACAAGGGCCTGCGCCTCCGCGCTCGCCTCGTCTATGACCGGCACGGCAACCTGGCCGGAGTGCGCGATGGCGACCTGGGATCCCTGAGCGGCCTCGACGGGGCACCCCTGTCGGGCAAACGGAACAGCGACGCCGAGTCCCTGACCCCTGGCGTCGAAGGCGAAATCATCGTCGCCTTCGAGGGCCGCCACCGCCTGTGGCGGTACTTCCCCGGCAATCCCGCGCCCGAACCCCTGCCGCCGCCGCTGGAGCTGCGCGGCGCTCCCACCAACGGTGGCATCGAGGCCCTGACCATGCTCGATGACGGCAGCCTGCTGGCCCTCACCGAGAAGTACACCGCGGGCGCCGGAACCAACGTCCTCGGCTGGATCAGCGACGAGACCGGCTGGTCGGTCCTGACCCTCGCCATCGAGCCGGAATTCTGGCCCACCGGAGCGGCGACGCTCCCCGATGGCGACGTCGTCGTGTCGGTGCGCCATTTCAGTCTGCGGGGCGGCGCCATCATCCGCCTCCAACGCATCGCCGCCGCCGACGTGCGCCCCGGCGCCCGCCTCCAGGCCCAGGCTTTGGCTGAAATCAGGTATCCGCTCAACGTCGACAATTTCGAGGGCATCGAGGCTCGGCGCGGCGCGCAAGGAGAAACGTTGATCTACGTCATCTCCGATGACAATTATAACCCCCTGCAGCGGACGCTGATGATGATGTTCGAGGTAGTGGAGTAGCCGGCGTGAGCAGATTGGTTTCCGTTATTGTTGTACTGGCCCTGGTGATGGCACTCGGGGCCGTTTCACGGGCCGGGGAGCCGGCGCCGGTGCTGCTCAAGGTCTCGAAGAGCACCTTTTCCCGACCCCACGACCTGGTCCTGACCCCCGACGGGCTTTATCTGTTCGTCGCCGACATGGGCAACGACGTGGTCAAGGTCCTCAACCCGGGCACCCTGGAAACCATCGGCGTCATCGGCGAGGGCGAGCTGAGCAGCCCCCACGACGTCGACATCGACATCAAGGGGCGCCTGCTGATCGCCGACACCGGCAACGACCGCACCGTGGTCTATCAATTCGGCGGCGTCACCCGGGGCGGCGCCATCGCCAGGCAGGTGGCGTCCTGGGACCGAGGGCAAAGCGGGCCCGAGGGCGTTTCTTATGGCCCCGGCGGCCGCGTCTACGTCACCAACGCCGGTTCCGACAGTGTGATCGCGCTCGAGGACGGCAAGGTGACGGCCAGGGCCGGAACCTACGGCGGCGGACCCAACCAGTACAGCCGGCCCCATGACGTCGAGGCCGATGCCGGGGACCGGGTCTTCGTCGCCGACCCCGGCAATAACCGGATCCAGGTCCTCAGCACCGATCTGGTCTTCATCCGCACCCTGAGCGGCGCCGAATACGCCTTCAACGAACCCAAATATTTGGCCGTGGACGAGAAAGGCTGGCTGTTCATCGCCGACGAGTTCAGCAACCAGATCAAGATCCTCGACGAGGCCTACGCCCTCACCGGCACCATCGGCACCGGCGAGCGGGGCTCCGGCCCCGGCCAGCTCAGCAAGCCCGAGGGGGTCGAGGTGGCGGGCCGCTACATCTGGGTGTCCGACACCTACAACAACCGCATCCTGCTCTTCCGCCGCGGCGGTAACTGAGCGGGCCCATAAGAAACGGCGGATCCGAGGAACCGCCGTCTCGCCCTCCCTGGTTTTTCTTTGACGTTCAGAATGTCCGCCGCCGCCTCAAGGTCCCCAACCCGATGAGGCCGATGGCGAGCAATGCTAAGGCCGGCGGTGCCGGAATTTCCCGTGTATTGGGCTCATCGAACGTGATCTGGGTGTTGAGAAACGCCAGGCTGCCGGCGATGCCTGACTGGCAACAGGTATCGAATCCCAGGATGGTGAACTCGTTCGCGCCAACCTGAAAGAGCGATTGGTTTATGTTGATGAAATCCCACCCAATCGGGCCGCCATTGCCCAGGCAATTGGGAGAACTTGATGAAAGACACGGTCCCGGATTGGAATTATCGGTCAACGTGCCATCGGCATTGAGGATAAATTCCGGGGTCGGCTCGCTGAAATTAGCTGCGGTCGTGTCATCCTGTACGGCGATGACTTGATCGTTCAGGTACAAGGCGACCTCATCATTGACCACGATATCGGTCAGAAAGGTGAGATTGCTGAAGCCACTGGGCAGATTGAAATTGATGCGCCAGAACTTGCCCGTACGATCAAGAAGTGTCCGAACGAAGGGATTTGTGAAGGTGGCATCCGCTGGAAGCGCCGGCGCGGCAGGGCCATTTAGACCGCCAAAAAAACCGGTCGTCAGCACCGTGGTGCTCTCGGAGAAGCTGCTCGTAAGGTCGATACTGATTGTCGTGGCTTGCGCCCGTCCTGCCATGAAGGTCAAGGCGACCATGGCGATGGCACCGATCAATCTACTCGTCATAATTTGTTTTCCTTTTTGCCTGCCTGCGGCGTCGATCGCGGTCCGCGGCCGGTGGTCATGTGTTTGTCCCGACCGGATTCACGCAAAATCCGTGCCAGATTGAGAAAACATTTATTTACAATGGGTTGAAGTTACAGCGCCAGATTTAAACGGCAAATGTGTAAAAAATTCCGACACTTTTTTTGTGGTTAATTGGCCGCGAAACAGGAAGCGATGGAATTTTCCGTTATTAAACAAAGAGTTAAAGGATTCGGGCGGAGCATGCAAAAGTGTAAAGTATTCCGACACCCCCGGTCACCGACTGCACGCATTACGACGCAAGCGATTTTTCCGTTTTATTTCATAGCATTATAAAGATTTTAGCGCCGCGAGGAGTGTAAAGAATTCCGACACTTTGTATGTAATGGAACGGACGGCACCGGATGACCGCATGCCGCTGCCGGTTCGCGCCGGGACCTCGCGCCTAACTCCAGGCCCCCAACAAACGAAAGGCCCGCGATGGCGGGCCTTTTTCCGTAACGGCTGCAGGAACCGGGTCGTCAGGCGGCTTTTTTCTCCAGCGCCTTCTTGATCCGCCGCTTCAGGCGCCGGGCCTCGGCCGGCAGCTTGGTATCCGAAGTGCCCAGCAGATAGGCGTCGAGCCCGCCCTTGTGCTCAAGGGTACGCAGGGCATAAGCCGTCAGGCGCAGGCGCACCGTCGTCCCCAGGGCGTCGCTGAGCACCGACACCTGCTGCAGGTTGGGCAGGAAGCGCCGCCGGGTCCTGTTGTGGGCGTGACTGACGTTGTTGCCGGTCTGAACACCTTTGCCCGTCAGGGCGCACCGTCTGGCCATGGGCCTGTCCTCGTCGTCAATGAACCGGAGGCCGCCCCGGGCGGCCCCACGAGGCCGGTTTCTTAGGCGAGACAGCGCCATCCGTCAAGGGGGAAGGGCGCGGCGGTGGCAATGGCGGGCGCAAAAAAGGCCGGTTACCGGGGTTCGCTGTTGGCTCTGATCCAGCCGGCCAGTTCGGCTTCCTCGGTCTCGCCGGCGGCGAGGCGCAGGACGGTCTTCAGCATGTCCATCCTGTCGGGCGCAAGGCGATACCCGTTGTCGGCCAGGAACATGGCGGCGGCAGTGATCGCCGTGCGCTTGTTGCCGTCCACGAACGGGTGGTTGCGGGCGATGCCGTAGGCATAGGCCGCGGCGAGATCGAAAATGTCGGCGTCCGGTTCGTAATGGTAGCGGTTTGCCGGCTTTGCCATCGCCGACTCGAACCCGCCCCGGTCCCGAATCCCCGTTGCCCCGCCGAATTCGGCCAGCAGCTTTTCGTGAACCACGATGACGGCTTCGGGAAGAAGCCAGTTGGGTTCGCTCATTTCGCCAGTTCGCGGAGGACGTCGCGGTATTCGCGCATGAAGTCTTCCGCCGCCTCCACCTGGCGGGCGAAGCGCTCGTCATAGGGCGTGATCTGGTAGCCCTCGGACGTCTCCGTCAGGTATACGACGTCGCCCTTGGCGAGCTTGAGGCGCGCCAGGACCTCCTTGGGCAGCACCACGCCAGTGGAATTGCCGACCTTGGTAAGCTTCAGCGGAATCCCCATGGGGCACCTCTCATTCGTCAGTTCTAACAAATGTTAGAACGTCACTCCCGCCCCGTCAACCTCCCCCGGACGCAAAAAGGCCCGCGGCGTTCCGCGGGCCCTTGCCATAGCTGGCAATGCAAAGAGGTTTGGTCAGCCCATGGCCTTCTGCAGGTTCTGGTCCAGTTTGTCGAGGAACTGCTCGGTTGTCAGCCACGGCTGGTCGGGACCGATCAGCAGCGCCAGGTCCTTGGTCATGGAGCCCGATTCGACGGTCTCGACGCAGACCTTCTCCAGGGTCTCGGCGAAGCGCACCACGTCGGGGGTGTCGTCGAAGCGGCCCCGGTAGGCGATTCCCCGGGTCCAGGCGAAGATCGAGGCAATGGGATTGGTCGAGGTCTCCTTGCCCTGCTGGTGCTGGCGGTAGTGCCGCGTCACCGTGCCGTGGGCCGCCTCGGCCTCCACCGTCTTGCCGTCGGGCGTCATCAGCACCGAGGTCATCAGCCCCAGCGAGCCGAAGCCCTGGGCCACGGTGTCCGACTGCACGTCGCCGTCGTAGTTCTTGCACGCCCACACGAAGCCGCCTTCCCATTTCATCACCGCCGCCACCATATCGTCGATCAGGCGGTGTTCGTAGGTGATGCCGGCGGCGTCGAACTTGTCCTTGAATTCGGCGTCGAAGACCTCCTGGAACAGGTCCTTGAAGCGCCCGTCGTAGGCCTTGAGGATGGTGTTCTTGGTCGACAGGTATGCGGGCCAGCCGAGGTTGAGGGCGTAGTTCATGCACGCCCTGGCGAAGCCGCGGATCGAGTCGTCGAGATTGTACATGGTCATGCTGACGCCGCCGCCGGGGAAGTCGAAGACCTCGCGCTCGATGGCCTCGCCGCCGCCGCTGGGCTCGAACTTGACCGTCAGCTTGCCGGCGCCGGGAACGACGAAGTCGGTGGCCCGGTACTGATCGCCGAAGGCGTGACGGCCAATGACGATGGGCTTGGTCCAGCCCGGCACCAGGCGCGGCACGTTGTTGCAGATGATCGGCTCGCGAAAGACGGTGCCGCCGAGGATGTTGCGGATGGTGCCGTTGGGCGAACGCCACATCTGCTTGAGGCCGAATTCCTCGACCCGGGCCTCGTCCGGCGTGATCGTGGCGCACTTGACGCCGACGCCGTATTTCTGGATCGCGTGGGCGCAGTCCACCGTGATCTGGTCGTCGGTCTCGTCCCGTTTCTGAATGCTGAGGTCGTAGTACTTCAGGTCCACGTCGAGGTACGGCAGGATCAGCTTGTCCTTGATGAACGCCCAAATGATGCGCGTCATTTCATCGCCGTCGAGCTCGACAATGGGATTGGCGACTTTGATTTTCGTCATCCCGGATACTCCCGAAAATTGTGCGATGGGTGGGCGTCCGCCGGGGTGCGCCCCGGTGCAAAACCAAACAATCCTACGGACGGCGGCAAAATAGGCCGATGGGACGGGTTTGGCAAGGTCGGGACGGCGCCGGCACGCACCGGTGGCGGTTCAGGCGATCCGCGCGAGGGCGTCCCGGAGCGCCAGCACCGCCTCGATCAGGCGGTCGTAATCGCCGTCGTCGCCGCTCATCAGGGTGATCGAGACGTCGAGCCGGGAGGCGTCTTCGTCCGCTCCGCCGGCCCTGTCCACGGTGACGTGCAGGCCGTCATCGGCGGCAAACGCCAGCAGATGGCGCCGCACTTCGTCGTCGAGAAGCGCCCGGGCGAAGTCCTCGTCGCTGCACTTGACCAGGAAGCGATCGTCGAAGCGGTCGTCCCCGGTAACGATGCCGACGGCCCCCAGGGCCCGGTCCCTGGCCGTCTCGGCAACCCGGCCCTGGATGTCGAGCCGGATTCCGGCCGGAACCTCGACGGCGACCTGGGCAAAGGTGTGGGGCGGCCGGGGCGAGATGAAGATGCCGCCCCGCGATCCTCCGGGCACCGCCGAGACCACGACGTCGGCGCCGGCGGTGGGAAGGCTCAGTTGCGGATAGCGGAACAGGTTCGCCGGGCGCACCGCGCCGCACCGTTTCTCCGCCTGGCGCCGGAAACACCCGGAAACGACGCCGGTCCGAAGGCGCTGCCGCCCCCAGGCGATGACAAGAATGACGGCGACCAGGGCGATGACGGCGAAGGTGAAGTTCATGGGGGCGTTTTAACGCGTCGGCGGGCGATTGTCGTCCCTGTTTACGGGCTGAGAACCTATCCGGCGGCAAAGGAGACCACCATCACCATCCGCTTTCCCCCCTGCAGCCAGGGCGCCGGACCGCGCTTTTCGGCCAACCGGGTAGCGTTGGCCTGGCGCGGAGATCCCCCTCTGTCCGGCTCCCCGGCCCCCGTACGCCCGTTGCCCTAGAGGTGGCTGGTTAGAACCTCCTCCTTGGGCTCGGGCGCCGAGTCCAGAGCGGCGAAGACCTGCTCGGGGCCGTCCACCACGGTGAACAGCTCGTTGATCGCCGGATGGGCGAAACCGCCCGCGATCACCCCCTCGACCAGGCCCTTGAGCGGCGTCCAGTAGCCGTCGACGTCGATCACGACCACCGGCTTCGAATGCAGGCGAAGCTGCTTCCAGGTGACGATCTCGAGGGTCTCGTCGAGGGTTCCCAGGCCGCCCGGCAGGACGACGAACCCATCCGACATCTCGAACATGCGTCGCTTGCGGTCATGCATGCTGTCGACCACGATCAAGTCGGTCAGGTCCGGATTTCCCACCTCGTATTTCATCAGAAATTCCGGGATGACGCCAATCACGTTCCCGCCAGCGGCCATCACGGTTTCCGCCATCACGCCCATCAGCCCGATGCCGCCGCCGCCGTAGACCAGACCCACCCCGCGCTCCGCCATGAGGGTACCGAGGCGCCGGGCGGCGTCGGCGTAGGCCGGGACGGCGCCGATTCTGGAGCCGCAGAAAACACAAAGGGTGGTGATGTCGGTCATTCGGACTTTTTCTCCGGTTGGTGTGGGCCGGTGGCGGTCCCCGGTCCCGGTTCCGATCAACTTCCGGTTACCAACGGTTGTCAGGACCCGCCATCGTCCCCTTATAATTCGGATCAACCCGGCTGTCTCGCCCGACAACGGGCCGGGGGAGCCGACGGCAACGACCGGATAGACAAGAAAACAAGGGAAGGAAACCATGAAAACAACCATTCGAGGATTTGTTCTCGCCGGCCTCACCGCCGCCCTCATGGGCGTCGGCTTCGCCACCCCCGCCGCCGCCGACGCCGCCGGCGCCATCAAGTACCGCCAGTCGGTGATGAAGGCCGTCGGCGGCCACATGGGCGCCATGAACGCCATCCTCAAGGGACTGGTACCGCATACCGACGACCTCGCGGGTCACGCCCACGCCATGGCCGAATTGTCGAAAATTTCCTCCAAGGTCTTCCCCAAGGGATCGGGCGCCGGCAAGACCCGGACCAAGGCCGAGGTCTGGGACCGGCCCGACGACTTCACCAAGGCCGTGGCCGCCTTCCAGGCCGCCGCCGCCGACCTCGCCAAGACGGCGACCAGCAATCCCAAGGCGGCGGGCAGCAAGTTCCAGGCCCTGGGCAAGTCGTGCAAGGGCTGCCACGATACCTTCCGCGCGAAAAAGAAGTAGGTGCGGCGACGCCCGTCCGCGGCCATGGGTTCCAGCGTCCGCCGTGTCGTTGGCGCCGTTTCCGTCGTCCTTGCGCTGACCGCAGGGACGGCGGCACGGGGCGCGGCGGCGGACGCCGAAACCTTGCGCCGGGGCGAATACCTGCTCGCCGCCGCCGGTTGCGTCGGCTGCCACACCGACCGCAAGGGCAAGGGCGCGCCCCTGGCCGGCGGGCGGGCTCTGAAGACCCCCTTCGGCGTCTTCCTCAGCCCCAACATCACGCCCCATCCCGAGCACGGAATCGGCGCCTGGAGCGACGCCGATTTCCTTCGCGCCCTGCGCCACGGGCGGGGCCCGGACGGCAGCCACTACTTCCCGGTCTTTCCCTACCCGTCCTACAGCGCCATGACCGACGCCGATATCCTGGCCCTGAAGGCGTACCTATTTTCCCTGCCCGCCATCGCGCGAGCGAATTTGCCCCATCAGACAAAGGGGCCCTTCGGCTGGCGCTTCCTGGTCGGGTTCTGGAAGTGGCTCTACTTCGACCCCGGACCGTTCCGCCCCGACCCCGGACGGAGCACGCAGTTGAACCGGGGCGCCTACCTGGTCGAGGCCCTGGGCCACTGCGCC
>JAJFIG010000526.1 GCA_021775195.1 Rhodospirillales bacterium
TCGCGGCCCAGTTCGTCGGTTCCCAGGGGATGGGCAAGTGTTGGTCCGGCAAAGCGGTTGAACAGGTCGACGATCTCGGCGTCGACGCCAAGGATGATCTCGACCAGGGGCGCGGCGAGCGAAAATGCGATCAACACGGACAGTACGACGGCGCTACCGACTGCCAGGCGGTGGCGCACAAAACGCCTGAAAGCCAACACCAACATGCCCTGAGCGCTCCGTTGCATGGCGATCGGCGTGCTCATTGATAGGATATCCTCGGATCCAGCCAGGCATAGGTCAGGTCGGCCAGTAGGTTCCCGGCGAGGGTAAGGACGGTGGCGAACAACAAGGCGACCAGGGCCAGGTTGAAATCATTCCCCATGATCGCGTCGAAGATCAGCTTGCCCATGCCCGGATAGGCAAAGATGGTCTCGGTTATCAGTGCGCCGGAAAACAGGTAACCGAAGTTGAGTGCGACGACGGTCACGACGGGGATCATCGCGTTCCGCAGCGCATGGCGAAAAACGACCCGCGTTTGGCTTGCACCTTTCGCCCTGGCGGTCCGTATATAGTCCTGGCGCAGGGTTTCGATCATCGCCGCGCGCATGTAGCGGGTATGCCCGCCGGCGCTGGCAATCGTCAGGTTCGCCACTGGCAGGACGACGTATTTGGCGCTTTCCCAGAAACCCGCCGCTCCGATCGTTCCCGTGCCGCTTGCCGGCAGAATGCCAAGAAACACCGCGAAGACGATGATCAGCAGCAATGCCAGCCAGAACGCCGGCACCGAAATGCCGGCGAAGGCCAGGAAGTTGATCGCGTAGTCACTACGCGAATAGGGCCGGAGCGCCGCGGCGATGCCCGCCGGCAGGCCGATTGCCAGCGACAGCAGAAAACTCAGGCCCAGCAGCACAATCGTGTTGCCCAAGGCGGGCCCCAGCACCTCGAGCACCGGTTTTGCATGCAGGCGCGAATACCCGAGATCCGCCGTCAGTGCCGCCTTGAGCCAGTTTCCGTAGCGCTCGATGATCGGCTTGTCCAATCCGTAAAGCGCCCTAAGGCGTGTTGCGTCCTCGGAAGTCATTTTCGGGTCAGCGTTTATCATCAGGTCGATGGGGTCGCCGGGCATGAGCCCGATGAGCCCATAGATGACGAAGGACATGACCACCAGAACAGCCACGGACTGGACCAATCGCGCCAGCAGGAACCGGGTCACGGCTGGTCTCCGTCCTTGAAGTGGCAGGCGGCCCTGTGTCCGGCGCCGTATTCGTTGGATTCGAGGGCTGGGGCCGATTTGCGGCAGATGTCCTCCGCCATCGGGCACCGGGTATGGAAGCGGCACCCCGGCGGCGGCTGCAGGGGACTAGGCACATCGCCTTGAAGGACGTTGCCGGGCCGCCGTTTTCCCTTGCCGACGACAGGCGCCGAGGCGATCAATGCCCGCGTATAGGGGTGTCGGGGAGCGGCGAAAAGCTCGTCCGTCGCCGCCTCCTCGACGATGGTTCCCAGATACATGACGGCAACCCGGTCGGCGAATTGACGTACCACCGCCAAATCGTGGCTGACGAACAGGTAGGTGAGACCGAAATTATCCTGCAAGTCCTTGAGGAGGTTGATGACTTGGCTTTGTATCGACACATCCAGGGCCGAGACCGGTTCGTCGGCTATGACCAGGGCTGGTTCCAAGGCTATTGCCCGGGCGATGGCTATCCGCTGCCGCTGCCCGCCACTAAACTGGTGTGGATAGCGGACCATGTCTGGTGGCCGTAAGCCCACGGATTCCGCCAGCCTAGCGACACGGCGGCGTCGCTCCGCTTTGTCCCCGATCTTGTGAATGACCAGGGGTTCGGCGATGATGTCGCCCACCGGCAAGCGTGGATTGAGCGATCCATAGGGGTCCTGGAAGATCATCTGAATTCGGCGCCGCACGGATTTGATGGCGTGCCGGCCGAGCCCGCTCACGTCCTGTCCCTTGAAGTGGACCGAGCCTGATGTCGGACGGTGCAGCAGGGCCGCAGTCTGGGCCAAGGTAGTCTTTCCACAGCCGGATTCACCGACCAATGCCAGTGTTTCTCCTCTGTTGACGTGGAAATTGACGCTGTCCACCGCGTGCACGGTACCGTGGCTGGTGCCGAAAGATCCGGCGTGGCGGACCGGGAAGTGCTTGACCAGGTCGCGGCCTTCGAGAAGCGGACCATCGGTCATGGCGTCGCCTTGAAACAGGCCACCCGCCGCCCGCTACCCAAGAATTCCAGGGGTGGCTCCGCGGTTCGGCACTGATCGTCGGCCAGGGCGCAGCGGTCGGAAAAACGACAGCCCGGCGGCAGGGCACTGAGGTCCGGGACGGTTCCAGGAATGGCGGGCAGGCGATCCTGGCGTGGTCCTGCAGTGGGCAGGGTTTCGATCAACCCGCGGGTATAAGGGTGAAGGGGAGCGGCGAACAGCGACGTCGCCGGCGCCTGCTCTACGATGCGCCCGGCGTACATGACCAGGACATCGTCGGCGATTTCCGAAATCACGGCGAGATCGTGGCTGATGAATAGGATGGCCGTCCCCAGCTCACGCTGTATGTCCAGCATCAGGTCCAAGATTTGCGCCTGGATCGTCACATCGAGTGCCGTCGTCGGTTCGTCGGCGATCAAGACACCGGGCCGGCAGATCAGCGCCATGGCGATCATGACACGCTGGCGCATGCCGCCGGACATCTGATGGGGATAGCTTCCAGCGCGTTCCGCCGCGTCGGGAATCCCTACCTTTGCAAGCATGGTGATGGCGCTGGTCCACGCCTCAGATTTGCTGGCAAGTTGATGGATTTCAAGGGTTTCCGCGACCTGCCGGCCGACGCTGATCACAGGATTCAGGGATGTCATCGGTTCCTGGAATATCATCGACAGGCGGACACCGCGCACACGCTGCAAGGCCGCGTCGGGCAGCCCAATGAGGTCGGTCCCATCCAACAGGATCTCGCCGGCGGCAACCCGTCCCGGTAGCGGTACCAAGTCCAGCAAGGAAAGGGCGGTGACTGACTTGCCGCACCCGGATTCCCCGACGAGGCCCAGCGTCTGTCCAGGGGAAAGGTCGAAGGAAACCCCGTCCACCGCTTTGACCGTGCCCGTATCGGAGGTGAAAACCACGTCAAGGTTCCGGACCTCGAGGACAACGTCGGGATTGCCGGGCTGAATTGCGTACGCTTCCGCCATGGTCGGCCTGAATCTAAAGTAATTTATTAAGAAAATTTTTCAATTAATTGAAAACAAGTAAATTAATCCTCACTCTTCGCATACCAATTCTCAATCCAGAGAGTGCTGGGATCCTGGTGGCCTGTCGGTTCGATCCCTTTCAGCCATTTTGGGAGGACATAAGGTTCGGCCCGGAAATACAGCGGTAGCGCCGGCAACTCGTCGGCGTAAATTTCCTGCAGGCGATGCCAGAGCCCCGCGCGTTTTTCGCGATTCAGCTCCACTTCGATCAGTTCGATCAACTCATCGACCTCTGAATTGACGAAGCCGGCGTAGTTCTGACCCGCAAAATTATTGCCAGGGTGCGGGATATGCGCCGAATGCAACGTAGTCCTCGGTACGCTCTCGGGGGCGCTGATCCAGGCGAACATGGCCATGGCCGAGAACTTGCGTTCCGTCACCGTCTGGCCGAAAAACACCCGAGCCGGCTGGTTCCGGATGCGTACATCGATACCAAGTTGCTTCCATTGGCTTTGCAGGACCTGCTCCACCAGTTCGCGGATACGGTTGCCGGCGGTTGTCATGATCTCCAGGGACAGCTTTTCGCCGTTTTTGTTGCTGCGAACTCCTTTGCGCAGGGTCGTCCAACCGGCTTCACGGAGCAATTTCAATGCCTTCTTCGGATCATATTCGTAGCGTTGGATGTCGTCCGTGTGCACCCAATCCAGGGGACTTACGTTGGTATTGGCTACCGGCTGGCGTCCGTCAAAGAGCTTTTCGCTGATCGCCCGCCGGTCGAGGGCGTAAATAAGGGCCTTGCGCACCCGTTTGTCCTTGAGGATCGGGTTGTCCTGGTTCAGGTCGATGTGTTCGTAAATGAGGCCGGGTTTGTAGACCAGATTGAACCGGTCACCGTGGCGTTTTTCGAAGGCGAGCGCCTGGTCGATGGTCAGGCCCAGTTCCCCGGCTATCATGTCGATGGCACCCGACAACACATTGGCCTCCAGCGCCGCCGTATTGGGGACCACGCGGACGACGATGCGCTTGAAACGCGGCTTGGAGCCCCACCAGGTCGCGTTGGGCACCAGGACCACGTGGGAACCGGTTGCTACCTCGGCGATCCGATAGGGGCCGAAGTAGAGACCTTTGTTGGTGGTATCCGCATCGAATGCGGTGCGGTGCTTGTATTCGGCGGGGTCGGCGAACGAGGGCGCGTCCAGATGCGCCGGAATTAGCTGGAATCCGTTGATCGCGTTGTATTCGAAGGTCAATTTGTCGAAATGCAGGGTGAAGGTTTTCTCGTCCTTGACGTCGATCTTGTAAAGGCTGCGGTAGAACTCAACATTACCGACGCCGCTCATGGGATGCCGGCCCGCCTTCCATGTAAAAACAACATCCCGGGTGGAAACCGGGGTCTCGTCGCCCCAGAGAGCTTCCTTCCGGATCGTATAGGTTACGGCGATCCCCCGCTTGCCCTTCGGCGTTCGTTCTGGAACGGCAAGACCGTTCTCAATGGTCGGCAAATCGACACAAAGCATGCAGACCAGCCGCCAGTTCTGGTCATAGGCCGTGAACGGCCGTCGGGTCATGGCGAGGATGTAGGATTTCGCCAACATGGCGTCGATATTGGGATGAAAGGTGGACGGAAACTGGGTGATTCCGATCACCAGTTGGTCCCTCGGCGGGTCCTTGGCTTCGGCGGTGGCCAACGGAGGCGCCAGGAATCCGGCGCAGAGCACGAATACCGCGAACAATCTGGTCATGGCCCTGCCGCCTGTCTCAATCGTGTTTACCACCGTGAGACCTGGACCAGGCCACGGGATCGGCGAGAAACTCGCGTACGCCGGCGATTGCGGCATCATCGAAATACCCGCCGGTTTCCGCTGCTTCCACCACATCCCACCAATCGGCCAGATAGTGCAGCCGGATGCCCGCCTCTTTCATGGTTTCGACTGCTCCCGGAAACACCCCGTAAAAGAAAACAACCAGTGCGTCGGTCACCGTCGCGCCTGCGGCACGCAAAGCATTGACAAAGGTGATCTTGCTCGCTCCGTCGGTGGTCAGGTCCTCGACCAGGAGCACCCGCTGCCCGTCCGACAGATCTCCCTCGATCTGGGCGTTGCGGCCAAACCCCTTGGGTTTCTTACGCACGTACAGCATGGGCAGGGAACTGGCGTGGGCTATCCATGCGGCATAAGGAATGCCGGCCGTCTCGCCGCCGGCAACCGCGTCGATCGTGTCGAAACTTACCGCGTCCTCGATGACCGCGGCCGCCATCTCCATGATCCGGGTCCGAGCCTCGGGAAAGGAGATGACCTTGCGGCAATCGATATAGACCGGACTGGCCCAGCCCGAGGTCAGGATGTAGGGCTCCTCGGGGCGGAAATTCACCGCCTTGATCTCGAGGAGAAGGCGGGCCGTTTCAGTTCCGAATAGAGCGTTCTTTTGTTGGTTGTCGGGCATGGGCGTCCGGGGCGTTCGTTCGTGGGGCGGGGTGCCGGGTCACGTTATCATCATCGCTTTGGTCATGGTAGGATTGCCTTACAGCGTATTCGGTCCGCTTCATCGCCGGCGGCATTGCGCGTATACTGCGGCGATCCGCCAGGAATTCCTTGAAGGGGGGAAATGAGCATGGCAATTGGTAACCGCATCTCCCGCCTTGTGGCGCTGGCCGCGTTGATGGTCGCCTGCGGGGTCACGCCGGCTCGGGCAGACCTCGATGCGGCCGTGCGTGCGCTTCATCAGAGCGGCGATATCAGCGGGGCCTGCAAGGAGATCGTCACTGCCGGCGAGCGCGGCGACGCCGCCGCCATGGGGCAGCTTGGAGATATCTACATGAACGGCACTTGCGGCGCGAAAGACGAGGCGTTGGCGAGGAAATGGCACCACCGAGCCGCTGAAAGTGGCGATGCATACGCGCAAATGACCCTTGCCAGCCATTACCGGATTGGCGACGGAGGGTATGCCAAGGACCTCGTCCAGGCCTACAAATGGTACCACCTCGCGGCCACCGCGCCGAAACCCCGGTCCAAGGCCACCAAGGGCGAGGCCTTCAACCAGCTCATGGCTCTTCGGGGAACGCTCGAGTTCAACGACACGGCGGCGGAACTGCAGGCCGCGCCCCAGCGCGACCGTCTGGGGCGGAAGATGTCGCCGGCGCAGGTCGCCGAGGCGAAAAAGCTGGCCGTGAAATGGCGTGCCGGGGCGCGATGATGTCGGATAGGGAAGGATCGTGATGACGCAACAGGACGACGACAGGGCACCCCGGGGATACCATGATCTTGGTGGCGTGGGTGGCGGCCCGGTGGACATGACCGAGCACGTGCTGGAGCCTTGGGAAAAGCGGGTTGACGCCTTGTGCGGCATACTGGTTGGCAAGAAATGCCGTTTGATGACCATCGACGAGCGCCGCGATGCCATCGAGACCCTGGGCGAGGACAAATACACGTCGCTCAAGTATTACGAACTGTGGATGGCCGGGACCATGAACCTCTTGATCGAGAAGGGAACCCTTTCCCAGGACGAGATCGACGAGCGCATGGATCAAATCCGCCGGCGCCTCGGCCTCGAGGCCGAAGAATGAGTGCGCGTTTTGCCATCGGGGATACGGTACGGATTGCCGAACGGTATCCGCCAGGCCATATCCGCACGCCCTATTACATTCGCGGTAAAACGGGCGTGGTCGCCGACGTCCTGGGCGCCTTCCCCAATCCCGAGGAGCGCGCCAAGGCCAGGGATGGCTTGCCGGAACTACCGCTTTACCGGATCCGCTTTCGCCAGACCGAGGCCTGGCCCGACTACGATGGTGATCCGGGGGACACCCTGGACATGGAGATTTACCACCACTGGCTCGAGCCGGACAAACCGGCTGAGCGAAGTGGATAACACGGAGGAGGGGGCCGATGCCGACTATCGGCGATCATGACCATTCCCACGAAGACCACGAGCGTACCTTCCAGCCCGATGAGGAAGACAGCCTCGGGTACTATGCCATCGCCGAAATGGCGGTGCGGGAACTGTTGATCGAACGGGGCATATTCACCGCCGACGAGTTCCGCCGGCATCTCGAGGTCGCTGATCACGGTAACCAAGCACTTGGGGCCAAGGTTGTCGCCCGTGCCTGGACCGATCCCGATTTCAAGGCCTCGCTTCTGAGGGACGGGTCAGTGGCGGTCGCCGAGTACGATGTCGAGATGCTGGGCCACACGCGTCTTTACGCGGTCGAGAATACACACGATGTCCACAATGTCATCGTCTGCACCCTCTGTTCGTGTTACCCCAAACCCCTTCTTGGATTGCCACCGGATTGGTACAAGAGCCGCAACTATCGCGCCCGTGTGGCCCGCGAACCGCGCAAGGTCCTGGCTGAGTTCGGAACCTTCTTGCCCGAAGGCGTCACCGTCCGCGTCCACGACAGCAACGCCGACATGCGCTATCTCGTGCTCCCGATGCGCCCGGCAGGCACGGAAGGCTATACGGTCGAACAATTGGAAGGTCTGGTGACCCGGGACGCCATGATCGGCGTCACCGTTGTCGGGGCACCAGTTTGAGATGATGGTTCAGGCGCCTCCGTCGGCGAGCGCGAAGGCCTTGTAGACGGCCGCGTAGTGGCATACAGCGCCTGCCAGCACGCAGGCGTGCCAGATGGCGTTGTGGAACCGCAATCTCTCCCATAGGTGAAAGACTACTCCGCCCGTGTAGATGACCCCGCCCACAACCAGCAGCACCGCCACCGGGCCGGCGACGGCACCGAAGAGTTCACCCAGCACCGGCAGCATGCTCCATCCCATGGCCAGGTACAGGGCGATAGAGACCCGTGCGGTTTCCCGGGGCGCGAACAGAGTGA
>JAJFIG010000527.1 GCA_021775195.1 Rhodospirillales bacterium
GTCCTGATGGCGACGCCGTGGGATTTCCACGCCATCGACGCCGGCCGTTCGCGGCTGTTCCAGGCCCTGGCGCCGCAACTGGTGACCCTGGCGGAACCCATGGGCCTGCTCCCCGTCGACGTGCTGCAGGCGATCTTCGCCAGTCTCGATCCCTACCAGACGGAGCGCAAGTTCCGGCGCTTCGCCGACCTCGACCCCGGTTCCGATCACGCCCGCCATTTCGTCGCCCTCGAGGACTGGCTCAACGACGGCGTGCCCCTGGCCGCGCCCGTCGTCCGCGAATGCCTGATCGGCTGGTACGTCGAGAACCAGCCCGCCCTCGGCGCCTGGCGCGTCGCCGGCCGCCCGGTACAGCCGGCGGACCTGGCGCTTCCTTCCCTGGTGATCATTCCTGAGCACGATTACATCGTGCCGCCGGCGTCCGCCCGCCCCCTCGCCGATGCCCTGCACGGGGCCGACCAATGGACCTTGTCCGCCGGCCACATCGGCATGGTCGTCGGTGGCCGGGCGGCCCGGAAATTATACGCGCCCCTGGCCCGCTGGCTGGCGGCGACCGTGACCTAGAGAGTTTTTGTTGCAGTGCAGCATTTTGCTTGCGCGCCGTCGCCGGGCGTTCTATATACGGCGATAACGAACAACACGCGGCCCACAAGGGACCGGCAACACACACTCACGGAGGAGACACCCAATGACTGACGTCGTCATCGCAGGAGCCGCGCGTACCCCCGTCGGTTCCTTTAACGGGGCCTTTGCCACGCTTCCGGCCCATGTCCTCGGCCAGACCGCCATCATCGAAGCCCTGGCCCGCGCCAGCGTCGACCCCCAGGATGTATCCGAGGTCATCATGGGCCAGATCCTCGCCGCCGGCGAAGGCCAGAACCCGGCGCGCCAGGCCGCCGTCGGCGCCGGCATCCCGGTCGAGCGGACGGCCTATGGCATCAACCAGCTTTGCGGATCGGGCCTGCGCACGGTGGCCCTCGGGTCCCAGGCCATTCGCCTCGGCGACAGCGACATCGTCGTTGCCGGCGGCCAGGAGAACATGAGCCAGGCGCCCCATCTTGTACACCTTCGCAACGGCACCAAGATGGGCAGCGCCGAGCTCGTCGACTCCATGCTCAAGGACGGATTGATGGACGTCTTCAACGGCTATCACATGGGCAACACCGCCGAGAACGTGGCCCAGAAGTGGCAGCTCACCCGCGACGAGCAGGACGCCTTTGCCGCCGCCTCCCAACAGAAGGCCGAGGCGGCCCAGAAGGCGGGCCGCTTCAAGGACGAACTCGTGCCCGTCACGATCAAGAGCCGCCGAGGCGAGACCGTCGTCGAGGAGGACGAGTATCCCAAGCACGGCACCACCGCCGAGTCCCTGGGCAAACTGCGTGCCGCCTTCGCCAAGGACGGCACCGTTACCGCCGGTAATGCCTCGGGCATCAACGACGGCGGCGCCGCCGTCGTTCTCATGTCCGCGGACGCGGCCAAGGACCGCGGTGTGACGCCGCTGGCGCGCATCGTTTCCTGGGCCACCTGCGGTGTCGATCCGGCGATCATGGGAACCGGACCCATTCCCTCCAGCCGCGCCGCCCTGGACAAGGCGGGCTGGAAAGTGGACGATCTCGATCTGGTCGAGGCCAACGAGGCTTTTGCCGCCCAGGCCCTGGCGGTCAACCGCGACCTGGGCTGGGACACCGACAAGGTCAACGTCAACGGCGGCGCCATCGCCATCGGCCATCCCGTCGGCGCCTCCGGGGCACGGATCCTGGTGACCCTGCTGCACGAGATGCAGCGCCGGGACGCCAAGAAGGGTCTGGCGACATTGTGCATCGGCGGCGGCATGGGCATCGCCATGTGCCTCGAGCGCGACTAACAACCGGGACCCCCGTGTTCCGGTCTGGGCAACACTAAGGAAGGGAGGATCAAATGGGGCGTGTAGCGCTGGTCACCGGCGGGACGCGTGGTATCGGTCGCGCCATCTGCGAGGCATTGAAGGATGCCGGATGCGAGGTGGGCGCCGTCTATCACGGCAACACCGAGAAGGCCAACAAGTTCCAGGAGGAAACGGGCATCAACGTATACCGGTGGGATGTCGGTGATTTCGCCGAATGCCAGGCCGGTGTCTCAAAGGTCACCGAGGAACTGGGGCCGGTGGAGATTCTGATCAACAACGCCGGCATCACCCGTGACGGCACCCTGCAGCGGATGACCTTCGAGCAATGGGACGCGGTCATTCAGACCAACCTGACCTCGTGCTTCAACATGAGCCGCTGCGTCATCGAATCCATGCGCGAGCGTGGTTTCGGGCGGATCATCAACGTCGGCTCCGTCAACGGCCAGGCCGGCCAATACGGCCAGGCCAACTACGCCGCCGCCAAGTCGGGCATCCACGGCTTCACCAAGGCCCTGGCCCAGGAAGGCGCCGGCAAGGGCATCACCGTCAATGCCATCGCCCCGGGCTACGTCGACACCGACATGGTCCGCGCCGTGCCCGAGAACGTACTCGAGAAGATCATCGCCAATATCCCCGTCCGCCGTCTCGGCCGGGCCGAGGACATCGCCCGCGGCGTGATCTTTCTCGCCGCCGACGAAGCCAGTTTCGTTACCGGCTCGACGTTGTCCATCAACGGCGGCCAGCACATGTACTGATCCGGCCCCGACCGGACGGTCAACGAAATCGCCCCCTTGCCCGAACCACGGCAAGGGGGCTTTTTCGTGTCCCACAATTACACTTGTCGTCCCCGGGCTTAACCCGGGCACCCACTCCCCCTTCCGTCATGCGCGGGCTTGACCCGCGTATCCACGGCTTCAAGGTGACGAGCCGCCATCTGCCAAAGACGTGGATTACCGGGTCAAGCCCGGTAATGACGAGCCTTAGCCGTATTAGCCGCGAGAAATCAAACCTGGATTCCTTGACCGGACAACAGTGGGTCAAGCCCGGGCTTGACGGTCTGGACGGCCCCGTTTTCCGCCCTCGTGTCCATCCGTGTTTTCTTGGCCCCGCGCCGGCTAATCCGGTGCCAGTTCGAAGCCTTGGAACTCGAAGGCCGGCGCCACCGTGCACCCGGCCAGGGTCCACGGACCCAGCGGCACCGCTGTCTGCCACACCCCCGCCGGGACCACCGCCTGCGGCCGTTCGCCGGCGGCCAGGTCCGGCCCCAAACGCAGGTTCCGGGTTTCGACCCGGTCATCCGAGAGCGTCAACTCCAGTGCCGCCCCGGCGTAGTGGTTCCAGACCTCCAGGGCGTCGACCCGGTGCCAGGCCGAGACCTCGCCCTTCCGCAGCAGGTAATAGATCGCCGTCGCCGCCCCGCGGCCGCCGTCCGCCGGCTGGTCGCAGAAGATTTCCCGGTAGTGGCCGCCCTCGGGATGGGGTTCGAGCCCCAGCAGGTCGATGATGGCCTCGGCATCAAGGCCGGGGCCGGCCTCGATCACGCTGGTTCCTTGGGGAAGGTGGCGGTCATCGACGGGCGCTCCGAGAAGCCCTCGAACCAGTCGGCCAGGGCCGGCCGCGTCGCCCGCCAGTTGTCGTCGCCGAACCTGAGGTCGAACCAGCCCAGGGCGCAGCCGACGGCGATCTGTCCGATGGTCACCGTGTCGCCCCAGCCGTCCGCCATCCCGTCCAGGGAATCGAGGCCCCGGCCCATGACCGTCACCTGCCGCGCCACCCAGCCTGCCGAGCGTTCCGCTTCCGGGCGCCGGCTCTCGAGCAGCCGCGCGATGCCGGCGTCGAGGCAGCCGTCGCCCAGGGCCTGGAGCGTCAGCGCCCGCCAGCGTTCGCTCCCCGACGCCGGGATCAGCCGGGCGCCGTCGTGGAGGCTGTCCAGGTACTCGCAGATCACCGGCGAATCGTAAAGCGCCGCGCCGTCGTCGGTGATCAGCGCCGGCACCTTGCCCAGGGGATTGTCGGTGGCGATGTCGGTGTCCGGATCCCAGACGTTGGTGGGAACGCGCTCGATGCGCCCGTCGAGGCCGGTCTCGATGGCGGTGACCGTCACCTTGCGGACGTAGGGCGATGTCGGTGAGAAGCGGAGTTTCATGGCTGGTTTCCCGAATTTCCTGAGAACAATGGCGGCGCAGGGTACCGCCACCGGTGGTGGCGCGCCAGGGGAGTTTCGCTGTCGCCCATATGCTACACTCACGCCGCCATGTGGACCGATGCCGTCGACCTTCGCGATTTCTACGCCACCACGCTGGGCGCCCAGGCCCGGCGTATGATTCGCCGTCGTATCCGCGCCATCTGGCCCGACACCAAGGGCCACAACGTCCTCGGCCTCGGTTACGCGACGCCCTTCCTCGGCCCCTTCCGCTCCGAGGCGGCGCGGGTGATGGCGGCCATGCCCGCCTCCCAGGGGGTCCTGCACTGGCCCGCCGAGGGCAACGGCCTGACCACCCTGGTGGAGGAGGACGTGCTGCCCTTTGCCGATCTCTCCATGGACCGGGTGCTACTCGTCCACGCCCTCGAATCCGCCGAACAGATCCGCCCGATGATGCGCGAGGTTTGGCGGGTGCTGTCGGGCAGCGGCCGCCTGCTGGTGGTGGTCCCCAGCCGCAGCGGCCTGTGGTGCCGCTTCGAGCGCACGCCCTTCGGCCACGGCCTGCCCTACACCCCGGGTCAGATCTCGCGGCTCTTGCGCGAGACCATGTTCACGCCGCTGGAAACCTACAGCGCCCTTTTCGTGCCGCCGACCCGTTCGCGCATGGTGCTGTCCTCGGCCCCGGCGTGGGAGGAAATCGGCCAGCGCTGGTTCCCCGCCTTCGCCGGCGTCATCGTCATCGAGGCGACCAAGCAGATCTATGCCGGCCACACCCAGGTCGCGGCCCAGCGCCGCCGCCCCTACGTGCCGCTGCCCCAGCGCAATACGTCCTCACCCAACGCCCGCGGGCACTGAGCCCAAACTATTTGCTGAGCAGGAATACCGCCTGTTCGCCGAACAGGTTGGCGGAGAATGGCGACGACCCGATTCGCCTCGGCGTCCCGTTATGGTTCAGCGAGATGCTGCGCTCGATTGTGACACCGATTTCATCACACACGACAACGAAGTCCTTGATTGTGCAGAAGTGGATGTTGGGCGTTTCGTACCACTGATAGGGCAGGGTCTCGCTCACCGGCATGCGCCCCCGCCACCCCAGGTGCCAGCGCACCCGCCAATGGGCGAAGTTGGGGAACGAGACGATGGCGTGGCGGGCGATGCGCAGCATGTGTTCGAGCACCACTTTCGGCGAATGCATGGCCTGCAGGGTCTGGCTCAGGACGACGAAATCGAAGGCATCGTCGGGGTAATCCTTGAGGTCGGTGTCGGCGTCGCCCTGGATCACCGACAGGCCGGCGCTGACGCAATCCCGCACCCCGCCCGTGCTGAGCTCGATGCCGCGCCCGTCCACCTGTTTGAAGGCGGCCAGGTATTCGAGCAGGGCCCCATCGCCGCAGCCGACGTCGAGCACCCGCGCCCCCGGCTCGATCATGTCGGCGATGATCTGCAGGTCGACGCGGATGGCCTTGCGCTCGTGCGCTTCCTGGGCGGCTGCCGCTTCCGGAGTCATGATCCGGCCCTGGGCAGGCCCCGGTGTTCGGCGGCGCCCTCAAGAAAGCCGTTGAGCACGCGGCGGAATTCCGGCTCGTCGAGGAGGAAGGCGTCGTGACCCTTGTCGGAGACGAACTCGGCGAAGCTGACGTTGGCGGCGACCGCGTTCAGCGCGTGCACGATGGTCCGCGCTTCCTCGGTCGGAAACAGCCAGTCGCTGGTGAACGAGAAGACGCAGAACCGGGTCGGGGTGCCGCGGAAGGCGTTGGCGAGCACGTCGCCGTGCTCCGCCGCCAGGTCGAAGTAGTCCATCGCCCGGGTGATGTAGAGATAGGAATTGGCGTCGAAGCGGTCGACGAAGGTGATCCCCTGGTGGCGCAGATAGCTTTCCACCTGGAAGTCGGCGTCGAACCCGTAGGACACCATTTTCCGGTCCTGCAGCCGGCGCCCGAACTTGCGGTGCAGCGAGGCCTCCGACAGATAGGTGACGTGCGCCGCCATGCGTGCCACGGCAAGCCCCCGGTGCGGCCGCCGGCCCTGGTTCAGGTAGTCGCCGCCGCACCAGTCGGGATCGGCGATGATCGCCTGG
>JAJFIG010000528.1 GCA_021775195.1 Rhodospirillales bacterium
TCCGCCAGGGGTCCGAGATCCTTGGATTGGCGCTCGCCGGGGGCCACCCGGGAACCGATGAAGGCGACCACCTGGCGGGAACCCTTGCCGTCGTTGCCGTCGAAGATGACGCGGGTCGCCTGGCGCGCGCCGGCCAGGGCCTGATCCCCGGCGCCATCGACATGGCGACCCTGACGCACCTGGTATCCCAGGTACGGGGTTCCAGCTAGTCGGGAATTGGACACTCCCGCCGGCCGGTCATCCGCCGAAGTCCCGACGACGAACCGGTCATGACGCGGGAGAGAGCCACATACACATAAAACAACGGCTGATCCGAAGAATTGCCGCCTCACTGCGTTCTCTGTCGATGCGCGTGTCTATTGAGCCCTGAGCGTCAGCGGTTAAAGTGGGGAAAGGTCCGGGGCATGTGGGGTCAAGTTGGCCGTCGTTTCGTCTGAAAATCTCTTTTCCGCGGGACAGGACGTTCGTCCTGAAATCCAGCTTCTTCTTAATTGCGCACGCACCCGGTTCGATCCGTATATCAGGGATCGGATCGCGTCTCTGCTGGCGGGAGACATCGACTGGGCACGCCTGATCGGCACCGCCCTCGCGCAACGGGTCACGCCGTTGCTCTACAACGCCTTCATCCACACCAATTCGCCGCGCGTGCCTCCCGACGTGCTTGACGCCCTTGGCCTCTATTGCACGGAAGGCCGCGAGCGCAGTGCCTACCTGGCACGGGAACTTCTGGCGATCGCCGATGATATGGAACGCGAGGAAATTCCTCTCATCCCCTTGAAGGGCCCAGTGCTGGCCGAGCTCGCCTATGGCGATCTGTCGTTGCGCAGTGCCGGTGATCTTGATTTCCTGGTCAAAGAGGCGCAGGTCTCGAAAGTCTGTGATCTATTGGCAACCCAGGGGTTCCACGAGCCCGAGGATTCCCAGCCCGTATTAGGGCTCCGCCCGGCAGTGCAAGCCGCATACCGGAAATACCAGGCGGAGTACATGTTCGTCCGCGACCATGATGGGATTGTGGTCGAACCCCATTGGGCCCTCGTGCCGAGGACCCTGGCCGTTCCCATCGATCATGACGGTCTGTGGGAGCGGGCCGAGCCGGCGCCCTTCAACGGTACCCGGATCCTCAGCCTCACCGTCGAAGACCTGCTTCTGTTCCTGTGCGTGCACGGATCGAAGCACCAGTGGACGCGGCTGCAGTGGGTCTGCGACATTGCCGAACTGATCGCCGCCCGCCCGGAACTCGACTGGAGCACGTGCCTGGAACGCGCCCGCCTTCAAGGATGCAGGCGGATGCTCTTGCTCGGACTGGCCCTGGCCAACCGCCTGCTGGGAACCAAACTGCCCGACGCGGTCGCGCCAGCCGTGGCCGCGGACGCAGCGGCGGGTTCCCTTGCCAGATCCGTCTGCGGGCGGATGTTCCTCGACGATAACCTGACGACACCGCTTGTCAGGTTATCCAGGTTCCGGATGCATATGCGCGAGCGCTTCCGGGACAAGTTCTTCTATGCCCTTCGCACCATCACCACGCCGACGTTGCCCCATTTCGCCAGCGTGACCCTGCCCGATGGACTGTTCTTTCTCTATCACCCATTCAAGCTGATCCACGACTACGTGGCCCTGCCCTCCTGGATCGCCACCCGGCCACTTCGCGAACGGGGAGGCAATACCCGCCTCTCGGCTGACAAAGCGGAGCAGACGAAGAAAGCCGTGCGCGACACCTGGACTGCGCGCAGCGACCAGTGGGTCCGCTGGGCGGAGGAGCAGGACCCATCGGCACGGAAGCTCAACAATACGCTATTGGATGCCGCCGGCATCGCCCCCGGGCAGACCGTCCTAGACCTTGCCTCGGGGGTCGGGGAACCAGCGCTGACCATTGCCCGGCGCCTTGCCGGCGACGGGCTTGCCGTCGCCACCGACCTTGTCCCCGAAATGCTCGCCGCCGTGTCTCGGCGCGCCGCCACCTCCCAGCTGAAGGGCTTGCATTGCTGTGTCGCCGACATGGAGGCCCTGCCCTTCCCCGATGGTCACTTCGACGGCGCCGTCTGCCGCCTTGGGATCATGTTCTGTCCCCGGCCCGAGATGGCGTTGGCGGAAACCCGCCGTGTCCTCAAACCCGGCGCCCGCGCCGCCTTCCTGACCTGGGGACCGATCGAAGAGAATGCGGCCTTTGACGTCGTGCACCGGACCGTTGGCCAGTATCTGGATCAAGGGACTGCTGAAACCGAGATGGCACCGTTCCGGTTTGACGCTCCCGGCGGCCTCGCCAAGTTGGTACGGCGCGCGAATTTCGTCGACATAGAAGACCTGGAGGTTTGCGATGACAACGTGGTCGCCAGGGGCGTGAAATTCTGGCGGCCCATGCTTGAAATGACCTACGGCATTCGGTTCGACGATCTTTCGGAATCCCTGCAGGCAACCCTTGATCGCAGTCTGGAAACCGCCTTCGCCGCCCATCTCAAGGACGACGGTTACCATTTCCGTATCACCATGCGCCTCGTGGTCGGCAGGCGTCGTTCGCGTTGATGCCAGGTCGAATTCACCCACCCTTCGGGGCAGCGGGACCGTCCAGGCATTGCGCCTGAATAAGGCCGATCGCTTCAGTCAGGGATGAAACCGTGAGTTCGAAACAGGCGACGGTCCGCATCCAGCGGACAAGGCCGGCGACCCGGTTTTTGTCCAAATCCGACGGCAGGACCATCAACTCCTGCATCAAGCGGCGAAAGGCCTCGATCCGTCCTATGGGAGTCATCACGGTGTCCCCGTCGGGGGCGTAGCGGGGGAAGATGATCCACCGCACGGGTTGGTCCGTATCGGAGGCTGTACCGTGGGACGGAGGCGGCGGATTGAGGTAGCGGACGACTTGTTCGTCCTCACGCAGGTGCGTGGGAAGGTCCCGCACCTGCGGGTAATAGCGGCCCAAGGGCTCGAGCGCCCCCGGCTTGACCGCCATGGCGAGCGGCATCGGCCGGACCGCCAGGGTTTCCTCGTCCAAAAGGGCGATTTCATCGGACAGATAGTCAAATCCCGAACACGCGAGGGCACCGGTCAGCACCGTCTTGCCGCTGCCCGGGGCCGCCGGCAGAAGCAGGCAGCTGTTGCCGTTGGAAACGACCCCGGCGTGAATCTTGAGGAAATAGGAATGCCGATCGACGGAAATCTTCTGAAGGCTGGCCTTCACCGACGGTGCGACCTGATCCAAGGTCGAGCAATGGGCTATCGGCACGCCGCCATCGATCAGGAGATGCCCCTGTTTTTCTTCGATGATATCCAAGGTCACATCAATGGTCTCGGGCGCTTCGGTTTCCAGATGGGCAAGCACCGGGTGTACCTGTTTCTCCTGTGCCGCCGACTGGAACCGCAGGCAAAAATTACTGGTCAACAGCCGGTAGTGGCGCTCGATCGGAAACGACGACCAGTCGCGGGTCCGCAAACGATCGGCAAAAGACGTCGTCGCCGCATTTCCGGGCTGGGCAGGCGCGTTGCGGAAAGCCCGTTTCCTGGTGCGTATCAGGCGGGCCTGTAATTCCAGGCCATCCGGGTCCAAAGCCACGAAGGTATCCCGGTCCGTCTCACCGACCGGCAATAGGCGCGCGGTTTCTCCGGGCGATCTTGCGAAGGCCTCGCGCAAGGTCGAATTTTTCAGCAGGCGGCCAAGGGCCGTGGTGAAGTCGATTTCGGGGGGGCTGGGATGTTCAAATCCCGACACGAAGCCGAGCCCCTGCCAGTAGTGGATGAGATCGGCAACGATACGCTGGGCCTCGGAATTCGCGACTCCGAACGCGTCTGCAAAGGACCTGGCAATCTCGCCGGGGGAATGGGCCTCTTCCAGGCCGCACCAAATAAACGTGGCGGCGGTATTGAAACTGTGGAGCTCCTGGCGTGATTCGGAAAAGAAAATGCCCCCGTCATCGAGAATGAAGAGGCCGACGTCGTCGGCGGGACAAACGGGAGAACCCCCATCTCCCTTTTTCCGCCGGGGCGAACCCGGCACGGCGATGGAGCAAGCTTCGGGGCTTGCTGCCCGACCACCGGAGTCGGCGTGTGACCCTGCCATCACTCCGCCCCTGTGGATTGATGGGCCAGGAGGGTCGCTCACAGGGACAGCGGACGGGGTCACGGTCTTAAGTCTTTGCAGGTCTCTTTCAAGATCGCCCACGGGCGGAAAGTTCTCCTCCCATTCCAGGATAACCGCCTTGACCGGGGCATGGGCCAGTGTCTCTCCGACCAGATCCCAAAGGTCTTCCTGGATCGCCTCCCGGTGGGCGTCCTCCCACCGGTTATCGACGTACGAAAAACCACCCACATGCAGTTGCACGATGCGCCGGGGGTCGATGTCGCGAAGCCAGGAACGGGGATCGAACCGGTGATTGCGGCTGTTGACGAAAAGGCTGGTCACATCGAGGAGGAGTCCGCAGTCCGCGGCCTCGCAAAGACGATTGAGGAAATCCGATTCCGACAGTCTCCCTGTGATGCGCAGATCGGTGGTGATGGTTTCCAGGATTACAGGCTTGGCGCACCGTTCACCGAGGACGCGGACGTGATCGGCCATGATTTCGATGGTTTCCGGGGTCGGGGGCAAAGGACAGACGCAGCCGAGATCGGCCTCATCGGTCCGGCGGAACCCGATGTGTTCGCTGACCCAAAGGGGGTCGGCTGCCTGGACGACCCGGGCGAAGTCATCCAGCCGCCCTTGGTCCAGCGGGCCCGGTGTGCCAAGGGACAATTCGAGCCCGCGGACGATAAGCGGATAGGTCTCTGCCAGACGGCGAACCTGGCGCTGTGATTCGTGCTTGTAGAAGGGTTCGGCGATGATCTCGAGACAATCGACCCCGGGTGGGCGGGAGTCGATCCACGGCATGTGTTCCAGGCGCAGGGCAACCCCTGCCATCATCATGGCTGCCCCCTAAAGAATCATGGAAACCGGATTATCGAGGTTAACCGCCGCAACCGCAGCCATGGTAGGTAGCGTGGGCCTTCATAGGCTTGGATATGGCCGCAAGTAGCATGGCCACTGCCGGGGCGACGGTCGCCCCTTTCGCCGTGCCCTTGGCAACGGTCTTCAGGAATTCGCGCCGGGCCTTTGCCTCGGCGTCGAGCAACGTCTGATCGATTTCGGTAGTGGCGTTCTTACCGTCGGGCATTTTGTCCTCCCAATGTACCGCAGGCTTCTTATTGTTTCGGCATCCAACAGCCGCATTCGATGAATGCCATCGGCAACCTGTCTTCTTACAGTATGCTGCCGCCGCCGCAACCGCAGCCATGGTAGGTAGCGTGGGCTTTCATGGGCTTGGATATGGCCGCAAGAAGCATGGCCACTGCCGGGGCGACGGTCGCCCCTTTCGCCGTGCCCTTGGCAACGGTTTTCAGGAATTCGCGCCGGGCCTTTGCCTCGGCATCGAGCAACGTCTGATCGCCTCGCGTCGCGATCTCTTTGTTGTCAGGCATTTTCCTCCCCCTAAGCAGCAACTTTTGCTGTTTCCATGCGGTGCCGTAATCAGTCCCTATTACCGGCATGCGACCGTTCAATTACCGCCGCCGTGCATCGTTTTAGAATAACAACTCGACAACCTCTTATTTTAAAAGGATTACCGTCAGCATTCTACAAAAAAACCTATTTGCAAATGACAATCAAACACGTGATACTTTATTCTATTACAATGAAATATTTACAGATGGTTTGTATGTGTGAAAATTACTTTATGATATTGTTAAATAAATTTATTTTGTTGTTGAAAATGTACGATATATTCATGGGCGTTGTACGATCATTCAAGTGCCGCCGGTCGCACAACGGCAGTGCCGTATAACGACGGCTGACGAACCCGGTGGAGAGTCATGGCGATGTTCGCCAGGAAGAACGGAGAAACCCCTTACCGCCCCCGTATGCTGGTGCTTCAGTGGCACCTCACCGAGCGCTGCAATTTGCGCTGCGCTCATTGCTATCAGGATGGCTATGCCGGCGAGGAACTGAGCCACCAGCAGCTACTGGATATCCTTGGACAATATATCGAGTTACTGGACACCTGGCGCAGCCGGAGCCTGACGCCGATCGACGGCCATGTCACCGTCACCGGTGGCGAGCCGTTCGCGCGGCGGGACTTCCTGGGCCTGCTCGAGGTCTTCGCCGCCCTCGAGGACCGCTTCAGTTTCGCCATTTTGACCAACGGCACCTTCATCGACGCCGCCATGGCGAGCCGTCTGCGGGACTTGGGGCCGCGATTCGTCCAGGTGAGCATGGAAGGGATCCAGACCACCCATGACGGGATCCGCGGCCCGGGCACCTTCGATCGCACGGTCGAGGCCATAAGGCATATGGTCGAAGCCGGTGTCCGGGCGACCATCTCGTTTACCGCCCACCGGCAGAACTTTCGTGAATTTCCCGCGGTCGCCCGGCTGGGCCGCCAACTCGGTGTATCCAGGGTGTGGGCGGACCGGTTGATTCCCAGCGGCAGCGGCGAAGCCCTGAGCGAGCAGGTTCTGACAATCGAGGAGACCCAGGAGTTTTTCGAGCTCATGCTACAGGCTCGCGGAGAAGGTAAACGCCGCTGGTTCGGCAGCGGCACCGAAATCTCCATGCACCGGGCGCTCCAGTTCATGGTCGGGGACGGTAGACCTTACCAATGTGGAGCCGGTGACAGTCTGATCACGGTTCAGCCCAACGGCGATCTCTACCCGTGCCGGCGCATGCCGATTCCAGTCGGCAACCTGTTGGAAACGCCCCTGTCGGAGCTCTACTACAGCGCCGACCTGTTCCAGTCCCTGCGCGACCGGAACCACGTCAGCACCGGGTGCGAGAGCTGTTCCCATGCGGATCGCTGCCGGGGCGGCCTGAAATGCCTGTCCTACGCGGTGACCGGCGATCCCTTCCGCGCCGACCCCGGCTGTTGGCAGGCATCCCTTCCTCAAGCCCCGGCACCCATCCGCCCACCAGCGAATGCGCCTGAAACATCTGGTGTCCCAGGTGAGGAACACCGGTGAGTTAGCCCGCCCGTCAGCAGGCCGGCAGCGGCAGGCCCCCAACCGGTCATCCGCCAAGGTCTCGACGATGGGTCGGTCCAATCCCCGAGTTGGAGAACAGCCTGGACCCGTCGCGGGTATTTGATTTAACGAATTGAACCCGTCGCGGCCGATCAGGCCATCGCGCCGGTTCCCGCGTAGGCCTTCCTGAACGGGTCGCCTTCATCGAAGCGCGTCGGACGATAGGGCTTGATCGGCAGTATCCGGCTGTCGCCGAAGACCACCCTCTCGGCGACCATCATGCCGATGCAGGGCGCCAGCTTGAAGCCCCCGCCCGAGAGCCCGCAAACCGCGATCAGGCCATCCTTGCCGGGAAAACCGCCGATGATGGGGTTGCTATCCGGCGAGACATCGTAGCGCCCGGCCCAGTGTGAGGTGATATGCGCGCCCTCGAGACCCCGGAAGCCGTTCTCGAAATTCCGTAGAAAGTGCCCGGCGCCGTCCCTGGGCAGGCTTTCGTCCATGATCTCCGGATCGGAAACCGGGTCGCCACGGTTGCTGTCGCCGAACAGCATGCCGCCGTCCTGCGGGCGGGTGTAGCAGACGCCGGGCAGATCGCG
>JAJFIG010000529.1 GCA_021775195.1 Rhodospirillales bacterium
CATCCAAAAGAAGGGGACGATGGCGCAGGTCGCCACCGCGCCCATTAGCGGTGTGTAGAGCAGGGTGGTAAGGGGCTGGTCGGTGTGGCTAAGCCGCCGCGTCGTGATCTGGTAAAAGGCATGGGTACAGGCCGCCCCCAAGGGCAGGATGGCCGCCAATTGCATGGCGCCGGTACCCGGGCGGATGATAATCAGGGCCCCCGTGAAACCCGCCGCGACTCCTGCCCAGCGGCGCGGCCCCACATGCTCCCCCAGCAACGGCATGGACAGCGCCGTCACGACAATAGGGGCGACGAACATGATGGCAGTGGCGTCGGCCAAGGGGATGAAATACAGGCCGGAAAAGAATTGAACCGTCGTTACCAGCAACAGGAACGATCGCAAGAGTTGTAGGCCGAGGCGCTCCGTAACTATGACCTTGGGCAGCCGGCGGCCGAGGAGCATCGCCAGAACGATCACGTGAAATACGTAGCGTGCCCAAACCACCTGGCCCACGGGATAGGACAGAGTCAGATATTTGGCCGTAGTGTTGATGCTGGCAAAGAGCAGCATGGTCAGCAGCATCCACAGGATGCCACGCCGCGTGCTGGCGGCTTCGGCCGCGGACCCGGTCGGGACAACAGTCATGGAGTGCCGTCTCAGATCTAATACCAGAGCAAGGTTTCAGGTGTGATATGCCGTCGACGGAATACGCTGCCCGTTGCCATACCGTCAACAAAATCTGAAGTCACTCACTCTCTGGGTTTGAGCTTCAGGGAGATGGAGTTGAGACAGTAACGTTGTCCCGTTGGCTGTGGGCCGTCATCGAATACATGACCCAGATGGGCGTCGCAGCGGCTGCATAGAACCTCGGTGCGCGCCATGCCGAGCGTCACGTCTCCCTCCGTTGCCACGCGATCATCGGATATGGGCTGCCAGAAACTCGGCCATCCGGTCCCCGAGTCGAACTTGGTATCCGAATCGAACAATTCCTGTCCACAGCAGACGCAGGCATACGTTCCCAGCGTTTTTTCGTTGTTGTATTTGCCCGTGAACGGCCGTTCCGTACCCTTGAGCCGGCATACCCGGAATTGTTCCGGGTTCAGTAGCCCCATCCATTCATTTTCCGATTTTTCCACCTTGTCCGTCATCGGGTTCTCCCTGGTATTGCGACGTTCGCTTTCTTCATCCATGCGACCCGTGTTCCCGCCTGTATCCGACGACAGATCACGCTGGATATATATGGGGTGTCAGTGTGGATTCGTCATGTTTTCTGCCCCCTTTTCCACCGGCGTATAGCATGCCGGTCAGTGGTGCCGTTCCCGGTGGAGGATGTAAAGACCACTGCCCACGACCAGTGCCGACCCGGCGATCATCCAGTGGTCGGGAAGATCGCCCCAGACGAGGAATCCGATCAACGCGGCCCAGATGATGCTGAAGTACTTGAACGGCGCGACCAGCGCCGCCTCGGCGAAGCGGAACGCCTCGATCAGAAGATAATGAGCGCCGCCAAGCAGGCAGCCGGCGATCGCACAGAGACCCAGGTCCATCGCCGATGGCATCCGCCATCCGAAGGGTGCGGTGACCAGGCCTCCAAGGGTAACCGCAAGGGTCGTGAACCACATGATCGCCGGTGTCGACTCGGTGGTCGTGATGCGGCGCGTAATCAGGTCGCGCGTTGAACCGGCAAAGGTCGCACCCAGCGGGACCAGAGCCGCCCAGCGAAGGGTTTCTCCGCCTGGCCGGGTCATGATCAGGATGCCGGCAAAGCCGACGACCACGGCAGTCCATCTTCGCCAACCCACTTGTTCCCCGAGAAACGACGGGGCCAGGGCGGTAATGAACAGTGGCCCGGCGAAGGTGATGGCGATGGCATCCGCCAACGGCATCAAACCAAGGGCGGTAACGAACAGGAAAGCCGAACAAACCGCGGCTCCTGCGCGTACGCCCTGGGCACGAAGGCTGCGAATCCGTAACGCCGCCATGCCTCCCGATCGCCAGACGAAAAACACGATGGGCACGAAGGCGAAAACGCCGCGCAGGAACATGATCTCGCCGACCGGGTAATCCGCGGTCAGCCATTTGAGCACGGCGTCGTTCACGGTCAGCACAAAGCCGCCGGCGACCATGCAGGTAATTCCCTTGGTGTGCGAGGAGGAAGCAGTGGGTGTGCTCAAAGCTGTTGACCCATATTTCGACGTCCTCCGTGTCCAACTCGCCCATTTACGAGCGGAATTGGTGCAGCGATGATTGTGCCGATTGTGGCGGAACCAATTTGGCCGGAATCGGGATATCGAAAAGTGCATGGTGACGATATGGGATGCACTCTTGTGACACTATCCATAAAATGCGTGCAAATCGAGTGCGTTGGTTCCTGCAAAGCCCTTGCGTAGGTGCGGTTATGTCCCGATCATGGGATGCGTATCCGGCGAACGCCCGCAGGCGGTATGGGTTGCGGTGTCGACGTGATTTCTCGACAGGGTTCGACCGGCGTATGCGCGCTGGAGAGGAAGAGGCTGACCAATAAAGAAAAAGAAGATACAGATTACAAACCGAGGTGAGAAAGC
>JAJFIG010000530.1 GCA_021775195.1 Rhodospirillales bacterium
AGGCCGTGACCGCGGCCGGATACGGCGCCAAAGCCGTCGAAGCGGAGCGGGCAGGGGAGGCCGAGGACGAGGAGCTTGCCCGGCGCAGCCGCGACGACCTTCGGGTCTTTGCCGTTTCGGCGGCGCTGACCCTGCCTCTGGTGGTCCAAATGTTGTGGGAGCTGGCGGGTATCCATTGGATGATCCCGGCGCTCGTCCAACTCATCCTGGCAACCCCCGTCCAGTTCTGGGCCGGTGCCCGGTTCTACCGGGCCGCCTGGGGGGCGCTGAAGGCGGGTACCGGCAACATGGACCTGCTGGTCGCCTTGGGCACCTCCGCCGCCTACGGCCTGAGCCTCTACAATGCCGTCATCGCCGGACAGGGCCATCTCTATTTCGAGGCCGGCGCCGCCGTCATCACCCTCGTGCTTTTCGGAAAATGGCTCGAAAGCAGGGCCAAGCGCGGCACCACGGCGGCCATCCGGGCGCTGATGGAGTTGCGGCCGGAAACCGCCCGCGTGATCCGCGACGGCCGCGAGCAGGAAATCCCCGCCGCCGCCGTCACCAGTGGCGACATCGTCGTCATCCGCCCCGGCGAGCGTTTGCCGGTGGACGGCGTCGTCCTCGAAGGCACGAGCCATATCGATGAATCCCTGATCACCGGCGAAAGCCTGCCGGTGGCGAAGGGGGCCGGCGACAGCGTCACCGGCGGCGCCATCAACGCCGAGGGCCTGCTCCGGATTCGCGCCACCACGGTCGGGACGGAATCGGTTTTATCCCGTATTATCAAGATGGTACAGGAAGCGCAGGGGAGCAAGGCGCCGATCCAGAAACTGGTCGACCGGATCGCCGCCATCTTCGTCCCCATCGTTCTTCTCATCGCCGCGGCGACCCTGGCGGGTTGGCTGTACGCCGGCGCCGGCCTCTCCGTTGCCGTCATCAACGCCGTCGCCGTCCTGGTCATCGCCTGCCCCTGTGCCCTTGGCCTGGCGACACCGACCGCGATCATGGTCGGCACCGGCATCGCCGCCCGCCACGGCATCCTGATCAAGGACGCCGATGCCCTCGAGCGCGCCCACCGCGTCTCCACGGTGGTCTTCGACAAGACCGGGACCCTGACCGAGGGCCGCCCCCGGCTAACCGACGCCTTGGCCGTGGACGGCGACGACAAGGCCTTGATCCGCCTTGCCGCCTCGGCCCAGCAGGGCAGCGAACACCCGCTGGCCGGCGCCGTGTTGGCCCGGGCCGGTGAACTGGGAGTAGACCTTTCCCAGCCCGGCGAATTCCGTGGCCTGCCCGGGCGCGGCCTGGTCGCCACCGTCGAGGACACGGCCCTTGCCATCGGCAGCCGGCGCCTGATGACCGAAGAGGATGTCGACACCGGCCCCCTGGAGCCCGATGCCGAGGCCTTGGAAGGGCAGGGGCGCACCGTCATGTGGGTTGCGGCCCGGGAACCGTCACCGCGGCTCCTCGGCCTCATCGCCGTCGGCGACACGCTCAAGGACGATGCCTCGGAAGCCGTTGCCCGCCTCGGTGGCCGCGGCATCGATGTGATCATGCTCACCGGCGACAACGCCCGCAGCGCCGCCGCCATCGCCGAAAAGGCCTCGATAACGCGGGTCCTGGCCGAGGTCCTGCCCGGGGACAAGGCCGGCGAGGTGAAACGCCTGAAGGACCAGGGCGCCGTCGTCGCCATGGTCGGGGACGGCGTCAACGATGCCCCGGCCCTGGCCGCCGCCGACGTCGGCATCGCCATGGGAACGGGATCGGACGTCGCCATGCATACCGCCGGGGTGACCCTCATGCGCAGCGCCCCGTCGCTGGTTTCCGACGCCATCACCATTTCCCGCGTGACCTACGCGAAGATCCGCCAGAACCTGTTCTGGGCCTTTATTTACAACGTCATAGCCCTGCCGCTGGCGGGCCTGGGCTACCTCAGCCCGGTCATCGCCGGCGCCGCCATGGCCCTGAGCAGTGTTTCCGTGGTCTCCAACTCGCTGCTGCTCAAGCGTTGGCGGCCCGGCGCCTGACATCGAAAGGGAGAACCCCAATGAACATCGGAACCGTCGCCAAAACCTCCGGCGTTCCCACCAAGACCATCCGCTACTACGAAAGCATCGGCCTGATCCCGCCCGCGAGCCGTGGCGACAACGGCTACCGCACCTACAGCCAGATGGACGTCGAGACCCTGCGCTTCATCCACCGGGCCCGCCGCCTCGGGTTTCCGGTCAAGGACGTCGGCAACCTGCTGGCCCTTTGGCAGGACAAGAACCGGGCCAGCGCCGACGTCAAGGCCTTCGCCCTGCGTCACATCGAGGAGGTGGAACGGCGTATCACGGAACTGGAGTCCATCCGCCAGACCCTGCTCGACCTGACCAAGCGCTGCCACGGCGACGACCGTCCCGGCTGCCCGATCCTCGACGACCTGGCAGGGGCGATGTAACCTTTTAAATTTCAATGACTTATAGATCTATCTATGCAGGTTGGTATTAATGACCGCCTTCAGGTGATTGGCAGACATTGGGAGCAACAATGTCCGCTGTACCCCGCGTAACGGACTAAATTCAGAGGCGGCGTTTAGGACTGTTCCTGACCCTAGGCGGACTCCACGATCCGGAAATTCGTCGAACGTGCAACCCGGCCTTGCGAAGGGGAGCGGGAGGAACGAGATGGTTCCTCCCCGCTTGAGATGTATGTCAGGCGGTGGGGTCGCCTGGGCTAATGGGGGTCTGGGCTCCGCAGGGCTGGTCAGGCCGGGCGTACGCTTCGGTTCCGGCGCCGCAGGGCGGCCAAACACGCCAATCCGGAACCAAAGAGGATAAGCGCCCCAGGCGACGGGACGGTAACGACCGTGATAACGTCAGAAAGCGCGTATAAAGAAAATTCCCCAGTTTTGGGAGCAGTTCCGAGTTGTATCCAAAAATCGCTGAAAACATCTGTGCGGCCAAGAACCGGTGTCGCATCCCCCAAGTTAAAACCGAGTGGCTGTGAAGTCCCGTCGGGAAGGGTCCCGGACCAAACAGACAAGCGGCTGGGAGCTAGCGTACCGTCCTCGAAAATGTTGAGTGGGGCGTCGATGGTACCATCCCAAAGATCAAGGTTACCATCCGCTATCTTCGTGATCCCGTCGAGAAGGTAAATCGGCGCATCGTTTAATCCAGGGAACCGTGTTCCCGTGTTGTCCCTCGCGTCATGCGGCGCCCCCGCGAACACGGAAGCGATAGCGCGCCATTTAACCCCCAGCGCGAGGAGATCAGGCTGAGAGTTAGCAGCGGTGGTGACGAAGGTATTGTAAACACTGATAAATATGGACGTTGCGTCCCGGGATGTGCTCGTTACGAAGGCCAACCGGTATTGATCTCCGGGGCTAAGGCCCGCCGGGGTTGTGATGGGCACAGCATGCGCCGGCGAAGCGACCCCGATCACCGCGAGGACGATAGCGGCGATGCCCAGATAGAGCCCTACCGCAACTGACTTGATGGATTGCATGAAATCGTCCTCCGTGGCTTTCTTAAGCTCGACCTTGGATAGCCATGCTGGCGCTTAAAATCCCGCCATTAAGGCACGCAAAAACCATGCCAACCTTCATGGATCGAATGATTTCAACGGATTAACGTGCAATCTCAGATTGCTTATTGCCAAAAGTGTAAAAAATCCCGACACTTTTTTTTGTGGGCTTTCCCGGGGCCGGGATGGCGTAAACGTAATTTGGTATTATTCAACAACGGGTTGCGGACAAACGGCGTCCATATTGCCGAGTGTAAAGGATTCCGACACCTAAAACCCGTGATTGCATAACATAGTATGCACAATGGCAGATTGTCTTGTGTTTGCATAGATTTAGTGAATTTTTGGGCGGGTGCAAAAGTGTAAAGAATCCCGACACTTTGGTTGATTTCTAGGAATTAGTGCCCAAAAGAAGCCTTTCGCCGTTCGTTCGGGGCCCGGGTCAGGTGCGCCGAATGTCTCTTGATGGCTAGAAAGGGAAGTTAGCGGCCCTGCTACTTCACGACCGCTTTTGAGGGGATAGGGGAAGTTCGGAGCGTCAATGTCCGCTCTACCCCAAACAGCAGACCAATTTTACGGCTGTCGTTCAGGACCGCTCATGACCCAAAGCGGACATTCGCTGGATTGTCCCATTCCGTCCGAGGCTAACCGATCAGTCTCTCTATCTCGCCCTTCAACTCATCCTCGGTGAATGGCTTGACGATATAGCCGATGCCTGCGGGCGGTGCGTTCTTTAGCAACTTGGAGGCTTCCTTATCGCCAAAGGCCGTCACATAAACCACGGGAATTTGGTGCAACTCCTGGATCCTAAGGGATGCCTCCAGACCATCCATCTCGCCAATCAACTTAATATCCATCAAAACCAGGTCCGGCATATCCTTGCCCGCCATTTCGATTGCCCGCTCTCCGGATAGAGCCACACCCGTCACCTCATAACCCAGCTTTTTCAACATTCCTTGCTCGGTCATTGCGGTTATCGGTTCGTCCTCGACAACCAGGATGCGTTTCTTGGTCATGATGGATGCTCCTCGCAAAACCTAATTTCGAAACAGGTGCCGGCCGACCCGTCGAACCTGACATCGCCTCCCATACTTGCGGCCAGCGCACAGACCAATTGCAGGCCCAGCGTCTTGGTCTGGTGAAGGTTAAAGTCCTTCGGCAGTCCCTTACCATCGTCAGCAACGATCAGTTCAATCGCCCCGCCGTCTTTCTGGCGCAAAGAGACATCAACGTTGCCGGACGAAGCGTTGACGAAAGCGTGTTTTTGGCAGTTGGAAATCAACTCGCTAATGATTTGCCCATAGGCATTTGCGTGGTCCACATCGAGGGGGATATCGTCCACATCGACGTGGAAGGAGATTTGCTCCAAAATACCCCCGCCACTCGCCTTCGTGTCAGCTACGAGGGTGTTTAGAAATTCCCTGGCGTTGATGACGTTTAAATCACCTTGAAGATGAAGGCTCGCATAGACATGCGCCATGAGCATGACCCGTCTATAGCTTTCTTGAATCACTTCCTTGGTATGAACGTCGTTCTCGGTATTTGCCTGCAACCACAACATACCTGAAATGACTTGTAGGTTGTTTTTGACCCGGTGGTGGATTTCCTGAAGCAGAACTTCCTTTTCCTTCAGCGAGGCCTTGATCTTTTCCTCCGCCTTCTTGCCAGCGGTGATGTCGTAGACAGTTCCTGACATACTGAGCGGCTCTCCCGCTTTGTCAAACACCACCTCCCCCTGCGTGTGAACGTGGCGGATGCTTCCGTCAGGCCAGATGATACGATAATCCATAACATAGGAGGATTCGTTCCGTAGGGCTTTTTCTACAGCAGTCACAACGGCTTGACGGTCATCGGGATGAATGAGTTCGAGAAATGCCTCGTAGGTCAATCCATCATTATTCGATTCTCGTCCGAAGAGGCGGTAAATCTCGTCAGACCAGCGCAGAGAGCCGGTTTTCACGTTCCAGTCCCAGTTTCCGAGATGGGCGATGCGTTGGGCGTTTACTAATCTCGCCTCGCTCTTCCTCAGTTCCGCTGTTCGTTCCTCGATCCGCAATTCCAAATTATCCTGGGCTAGTCTCAAACTGGCTGTCTGTTTTGCCACGGTGCGGCGCAGGATGACGATCCAAGCCAAGACCAGAAAAATTAAGACGGTTACGCCCGCGGCCGCCAAACTTACGTATCGGGTAACGACGGCACTCGGCACACCTCTCGGGGCGACGATGGCGAACCATTTGTCGTAAATCTCGTCATAGCGGCCCGTCGCCTTGATAATCCTCAGCCCCTCATTAAACCGGTCGAGAAGATCGGAATTTCCTTCCTTCACCGCGAACCCATAGCCGCGACCGTGAACGTTGACGACCGGCCCCGTGACTTCCAGGTTGTCCAGCCTTGATTCATTGGCAATAAGCAACCCCACCAACCGTGGGACGAAAGCGTAGTCGTGTTCGCCGGACGCCAGAACGCGCAAGGCTTCGGGCACAGTCGGGGTAAGCACGAGGTTGTCGGAAAGGCCATTCCGCACCAACCATTCATGGGTCGCGTCATTTTTCATTACGAGGGTGGACGTGTCGCGCATCTCTTCCATAGCGACGATGCCGGGGCTTTCTGTACGCTTGAAAAGTACCCCGTTCCCTATGGTATGTGGCGCGGTGAAATCGAAAATTTTTTCGCGCTGTTCAGAATATGATACCAGTGGCAGCGCGTCTATTTCTCCGCGTCCAAGAGCCCGGAAGACCTCATTCCAGGGACCGACACGGAAGCTCACCTTGATGCCCATAACCTCGCAGACAGCCTTCATCAGATCGACACTGAAGCCATCTGCCCGGCCATCAGCGGTCACAAGGGCATAAGGGGGGTAATCCAGTTCACTGCCAACGATGATTTCAGTTTTCTTATCCGCACCGGTCGCATGCGTTGCGGGCAAGCCGACCACAACGACCGCCAACACGGCAGACCATATGATCTTCGCGAGACACTTCATCTGTCGACATATGATTATTGAGCGGAGAATTATAGTGTGGCTTGGTACTCCCGGCATTGATCCCAATCAAATTGGACGCACGCAGACTTGAACACATAGATCCGGTTCGGGCTATGAGCGCAGATCCCGTCCCCTCTACGCCCAACACCGGGTATTGAACGGCAGAAAAATTTTATATTCGTTTATTTTCAGGTGATTAGGGGAGTCATTCCATAAGGTCGTGGCCGTGGTGTTGAACCAGCGCTCACGGGGCCGTCCCTGCCTCCATCCCGGTATCGCCGGTCGCCACCTGCCCGAGAGGGCCCAAAAGGTCGGCGAACAACTGCACGACCTTTCCATCGACCCAGATGGACGTAATGGTTCGTCCGGGCTTATGGCCGGGCCGGGCGTAATGGATCATCTCCCGGCCCTCGATCGCGTGTTCCGGCGATCCGAGTTCCAGGCGGGCCACCGGATTCGCGGCATCCCGGGTCAAATGGATACCGGTCAGGTGAAGGTTGCGATGGGAGAGGCGTCGGCCGGCGCGATAGATCTCGACGATTTTCGCAAGATCCGCCGCCAGCATGCTGAGGTCGGTCGCGCCGCCGTCCGCGGCGGTTTCAACGGTAATCTCGCCCTTTTCCGCGGTCATGCTGATCTTTTCGTAGGGTAGCTCGGCGAGGGTCCGGAAAACGTCGACGGCACGGGACGCATTGGTCGTCCCCATGAACCCCAGGAGCAGGGCAACGCAGTGTTGCGAGGTGATTTCCGCCGCCCCGCGGCCGCCGCCGCGGCGCCCCGTGGGCAGGAACCCCGCTTCCCGAAAACGCCGACCGCGATGGGCGATATCGGCTTCGTCACCACACCACCCACCAAGCACGGTGATCAGCTTGGAAACCGTCGGTCCCCCGAATTTGCCGTTGACCACGTTCGAGACCATGATTGATGCCCGCGAACTTATGAAAAATATGCATAACATTGCTCCGTTTTTGGCTCTGACGCAAGAAGTTTTGAAAATTTTTCAAAACAATAGGGCCAAAAGTACCGGTCCCCCCAATAAGCGCCGAATAGCGGCGAACCATGGGTTTCCCGGCATTGACGGTCGCGGAAGGCTGTGGGATAGGGTTCACGTCACGCCTTCTTTTTTCGGGATTTAGCGTCCATGAAACGCCGCGAGGCTGCAGATCGGGACCACCGCCCCATGCCAAGGACCGGGCAACGGCGGGTCAGGCCCCGCCCGGGCCGACAGATCCTCTATGTCTTGATCACCCTTACGGCCATTTTCGGCGGATATTACGCGGCCCCGTTCATCGGTGAATGGCTGCCGTCCGGGGCCGGGGAGTCTTCACCCCCATCCGGTACCACGGGAGAGGACAAGACCGGCACCAGGAAGCCGTGGTATCGCTCGCAACCGCTGGCGCCGTCCATGATCAAGGCCCCGGATGCGCCGATTTTTCCCGAGGCCGCGGTGGAGGCCGGCGAAGGCCCGGTTCGGCCCTACGAGGAAGCCTTGCCCCAGGAGATATACGAACATCCCGCCTCTCCGGTGGTCTCGGCACCGGCGGTGGCGGAAACCGCCCCCCGGGACCTGCCGACCTGGCGCCAGCATGCCGCCGCCATTCCGGCGAGCCGGAACCGGCCCCTTATCGCCCTGGTAATCGATGACATGGGGGTCGACAGAGCCCATTCGGCCCAGGTTATCGGCCTCGGGGGACCGCTGACCCTGTCCTTTCTCGCCTATGCCGGCGACCTGGACCGCCAGACGGCGGCGGCCAAGGCGGCCGGCCACGAACTGCTGCTGCACCTGGCCATGGAACCGGGCAACGCCAAACTTGATCCCGGCCCCAACGTCTTGCTCGGCGGCCTTGAACCCGCCGAACTGCGCCGCCGCCTGAGTTGGGGATTGTCTCGGTTCCGGAACTACGTCGGCATCAACAACCACATGGGTAGTAAGTTCACCGCCGATCCCCAGGGAATGACCGTCGTCATGGAGGAATTGAAGCGCCGCGGCCTCCTGTTCCTCGATTCCAGGACCACCAGCAAGACCGTCGGGGCATCCCTTGCCGCCCGCATGGGCATACCCTATGCCGAGCGCAACATATTTCTCGACAACGTCAATGATGTGAAGGCCGTCGACGCCCGCTTGTCGGACCTGGAAAAGCTGGCGCAACGGCGGGGTTATGCCATCGCCATCGGCCACCCACGCAAGGCGACGCTGGAGGCCCTGTCACGATGGCTGCCCGACCTCGACCGCCGTGGGTTTACCCTTGTTCCTCTGACCGCCGTCGTGCGCATCGGGGACGGCGAGGGATGAGGGAGGCGGACCTGTTGAAGGACGGCGGCAAATAATCTACTAGTAGATTGATTGTCTGAAAACCGGCTTAGGAGGGAACACCATGGCGACAACTTATGGCGTCGGAGGCATGACCTGCCAGGGATGCGTCAACGCCGTCACCAACGCCATCAAACTGGCGGCGCCGCAGGCCACCGTGGATGTCGACCTGGATGGCGGCAAGGTGACCGTCGAGGGGCTCGACGACCCGGCCGTCGTCGCCCAGGCGGTCACCGACGCGGGGTTCGATTTCACCGGCGCCCTCTGAGGCCGCCGCCCGGGGCCCGAAACCTTACCCCTGGCGCGCCGCGAAGATGATCGCCTCTTCGGCGGCGCGGATCAGGGCCCGGGCCTTGTTGCAGCTTTCCTGGAATTCGGCTTCCGGATCGCTGTCGGCGACGATCCCGCCGCCAGCCTGGACGTACATGGTTCCATCCGTAACCACCGACGTGCGCAGGGCAATGCAGGTATCCATTTCCCCGTTGGCGCCGAAATAGCCGATGCAGCCGGCATAGACGCCGCGGCGCTCCGATTCCAGCTCGTCGATGATCTCCATGGCCCGCACCTTCGGCGCCCCGGACACTGTACCGGCCGGAAAACCGGCCAACAGGGCGCCCATGGCGTCGAAACCCGGGTCCATGTCGCCTTCGACGTTGGAAACGATGTGCATGACGTGGGAATAGCGCTCGATGACCATCTGCTCGGTAACGTGGACCGACCCCACGGTGGCGACGCGCCCGGCATCGTTGCGGCCCAGGTCCAGGAGCATCAGATGCTCGGCCAGTTCCTTGGGATCGGACAGCAGGTCCTCGGCAAGGGCCTCGTCTTCCTCCCGCGTCGCGCCCCGGGGCCGGGTTCCGGCGATCGGGCGGATGATCACCTTGCCGTCGCGCACGCGAACCAGGATTTCCGGGCTCGATCCCACGACCGCGAAGCCGCCGAAATCGAGAAAGAACAGAAACGGTGACGGATTGAGCCGCCTGAGCGCCCGGTAGAGCGAGAACGGCGGCAGATCGAACGGCACCGCGAAACGCTGAGACAGGACGACCTGGAAGACGTCGCCGGCGAGGATGTATTCCTTTCCCCGCTCGACCATGGCGTGGAACTGCTCACGGGTCATGTTGGACCGGGTTTCGGGCGCCACCCCGGACCCGGCGCCGGATTCGTGCCGGTGGGGCAGGCTACGCTCGAAATCGTCCACCACATTGGTCAGCCGTTCCCGTGCCTTTTCGTAGGCTGCGTCGGCGTCGAGGCCGGAATCGGACCAAACCGGGGTGATCACCGTGACCGAGTCCTCGATGGTGTCGAAGACCGCCATCACCGTTGGGCGCACGAACACGCCGTCCGGCAGGCCAAGCACGTCCGGGTTTTCATCGGGAAGACGCTCCACCAGGCGGACCATGTCGTAGGACATGTAGCCGACCAGGCCCGCCGCCATGGGCGGCATGCCCGGGGGCAGGTCGATGCGGGACTCGGCAACGATTTCGCGCAGTGAATCGACGGCGCCCGCGCTACAGGGCTCGAAAACGTCGGCATCGACACGGGCCCGCCGGTTGACCTCCGCCCGGTCGCCGAAACAGCGCCAGATAAGGTCTGGTTTCAGGCCGATGAACGAGTACCGGCCGCGGATAGCGCCGCCCTCCACCGATTCCAGGAGGAAGCTGTAGGGCTGTCCGCCGGCCAGCTTGAGCATCGCCGAAACCGGCGTTTCCAGGTCCGACACCAGGGTCGTCCAAACCACCTGGGGACGCGACGGATAGACCTCCCTGAAGTCCGAAATTTCGGGAAGCGTCTTCATCTGGGTGTATCAGAAAAGCTGGTCGACGGCTTGCTGGTTGACGATGACCGGGAATCGGTCGCGCAGCGCGGCACCCAGCTGGATCACCAGATCGTTGCGCAGGGAATTGGCGATTTCGTCGCTAAGTTCGCCAAATCCCTGCTTGTCGGCCGCCATGTCCGCCGGCCGGACCTCGACCAGACGGGCGACGTGGTAGCCGTTGACGCCCCGGGCCATGACCGCCTCGCCCAGGCGCACATCGTAAAGCTTGCCGACCAGCGCCTGCGGCAATCCCTGGGCGCCCTCGTCGGGCCGCCGCAGGAATGGGGCGGTGGTTGTAACCTCGAGACCGGCGCCGGCGGCAACGGCGCTGAATTCGGTCCCCACCTTGACCTTCTCAAGCAGGCCCTCGGCGGCTTTTCCCGCAGCCTCGGCCTGTTTTTCCGCTTTCCAGTTGGCGGTGACCTCTATGCGGACCGTATCCAGCGGACGCAGGGCAGGGGCCGTCACCCCGTCGACCCTGAGCACGAAATAGCCGTCCGTGCCCGCCTCGGTCAATGAACTGTCATTGTTCTCAGCCACGTCGAAGGCGGTGGACAGGAACTGGTCGCCTTCCGGCAGGCCGCTGATCAGTTTACCGGCGGCGTCCCGGCCACGCCGGTCGACGGCGGGGAACTTCAGGAGCTTGAGGTTCAGCGCCGAGGCACCTTCCTCCAGGGTGGCGCCGCCACCGAGCTGGTCCTCGAGGCGATTGGCGAGCTCGAACAGGTCTTCGGTCGCCTTCTCGCTGGCGGCAATCTCGATCAACTGCCCGCGAACTTCGTCCAGGGTCTGCTCCCGTGGCGCCTCGATGTCCAGAACCTTCAGGATATGCCAGCCGAGAGGGCTTTCAACCGGTTCGCTGAAGCCATCCTTCGACAACCCGAACACCGCGTCCGCCAATTCGGGAAGAAGGTGCTCGCGCTGCACCAGGCCCAGGTCCAGGGTCGCCTCGTCGGCGCCGGCGATATCCTTGGCGACCTCGGCAAAGGAACCCCCGTCGACCAACGCCTGATGCGCCTTTTTGACGGCGGCTTCATCGGGCAGGACCATCTGCCTGACCCGCCTCTGCTCGGGCTTGTTGAATTCATCGCTGCGTTCGTCGAACAATGCCGCGATCATCTCGTCCGAGACGGCGACGTCCTTGATAAGGTCCTCGGCCTTGAGGCTGACGACGGTGAGCGCCCTGTATTCCGGCGCCGTAAAGCGATCCGCATGCTCCTTGTGAAACGTGACCAGCGCCGCGTCATCGGGTTCCGCTATCGCCGTCATGTCCCGGTCGGCGATAAGGATCGTGTCGGCAACCCGTTGCTCCTGGCGATAGGCATAAACGGACTCCACGAGCGACCGCGGAGCCGTCACACCTTTTTCAATACTGGAGACGTAGACGGCGCGGCCCAGATCGCCTCGCAATTGGGCGATATACCCACCCTCGGTCCACCCGTTGTTCTGCATAACTTGTTGGAACCGCTGCCGGTCAAAGGCGCCCAGCATGTTGAAGAACGCCCGGTTTTCCCGGATTCTCTTCAGCACCAGTTCATCGCTGATCGCCACGCCCAGATCATCCGCGGCAAGATCGAACAGGGCACGGCTGATCATGCCGTCGAGCACCGAGTTGACCAGCCCCATGGAGCGCGCCTGTTCCTGGTCGAAACCGGGTCCGAAAACTTGCCGAAGACGGCTCATTTCCCGCTGGAAATCACGACTGAGGTCCTGGGGCTGGAGTTCGATGGTACCGATCTTGGCCACCGATGTGCCCCCGATACCGCCGCGAATGGTATCGCCAACGCCCCAGACGCCGAAACTCAGGATGAGCAGGCCCAGCAACAACTTCACCACGAAGGAGGCGGAACGCTTGCGGATGGCTTCCAGCATTGAATCACTCTACGGCATTGTTCGCGGATAATAACGGACGCCCCGAATCCCGGGACGAAGAGCGCCGCATCATAAGTGCCCGCCATTTGCCCCGCAACCGTCGAATCTGTGGGGACCCTCGATCCCGCGGGACGCCGGACGCTGCCCACGCCGCCAAATCGCACCTTGGTGAGCGCTTTCGCTCTGTGCTAAACAAACCCACACACTAAATACAGGAATACCGTCATGACCCCATCCCGCCGGCCACTGATCGCCGGCAACTGGAAAATGAACGGGATGCGGGAGGACGGCCAGGCGTTAGCCACAGAACTGGCTGGGCGCCTGCGCCAAGAAGCAGCGCCCGCCTTCGACGTCCTTCTTTGCCCGCCGTTCACCCTGATCGCCAGCGTTGGCGCCGCCATCGCCGGTTCCGGCCTGCACCTGGGCGGGCAGGCCTGCCACGCCAAGGGAAAGGGCGCCCATACCGGTGACGTCAGCGCCGCCATGCTGGCCGACCTCGGCTGCGCCTTCGTCCTCGCCGGCCATTCCGAGCGCCGTACCGATCACGGCGAGACCAATGCCGAGGTCAAGGCCAAAGCCGGGGCTGCACTGGCCGCCGGGTTGACCGCGGTCGTCTGTATCGGCGAGACCGAGGCCGAACGAAAAGCCGGCAAGACCCTGCATGTCAACGGAACCCAACTGGCCGAGTCCCTTCCCGCCGGCGCCACCGCCGCCAACACCGTGATCGCCTACGAGCCCGTCTGGGCCATCGGCACCGGCCTGACGCCGACCCTGGAGGAGGCCCAGGAGGTCCATGCCCTGATCCGCGCCGAACTGTTCGGGCGCCTGGGGCCGGACGAGGCCGAGAACCTGCGGATTCTCTATGGCGGTTCGATGAAACCCGGCAATGCCTCGGAATTGCTTGCTTTGCCCGATGTCGACGGCGGCCTAATCGGGGGCGCCAGCCTCGATGCCGACGATTTTTGGGCGATTGCCCAAAGTTGCCCCTAGCCATATCGCCCGCCAGGGACTAAATAAGCCGAGCATTCGTTTGACTAATCCCAATTTTGCCCGCGAGACCGACATTCATGACCACTGTTATCCTCGTCATCCATTTGATGATCGCGATCGCGCTTGTCGGCCTGGTCCTGATTCAGCGCAGTGAAGGCGGCGCCCTCGGCATGGGCGGCGGCGGCGGCGGCGGCATGGGCGGCTTCATGACCGGCCGCTCGGCGGCCAACCTCCTGACCCGCGCCACGGCCATCCTCGCGGCCTGTTTCTTTGTTACCAGCCTGACACTCGCCATTCTCGCAAGCGGAAACCGGGAGACCCGTTCCATCCTTGACGCCCCGGCGCCGACGGCCGGGGAACCGGCCAAACCGTCGGAACCCAGCGCCCCCCTGGCCAAGTAAGGGGCGGCACCCGGACTGGCAACGAATGAAACCGGATGGAGGTGGCAATTTCGCCACCTCTTCCTTTTATGAAGTTTGGTTCTGATTTTTTTGGTGTAGACTGTCGGTCCATGACGCGGTTCATCTTCATCACCGGCGGCGTGGTTTCATCACTCGGCAAGGGACTGGCATCGGCGGCTTTGGGCGCCCTGCTTCAAGCGCGCGGCTTCAAGGTTCGCCTGCGCAAGCTCGACCCCTACATCAACGTCGACCCTGGGACCATGAGCCCCTATCAGCACGGCGAGGTCTATGTCACCGACGACGGCGCCGAGACCGATCTGGATCTCGGGCACTACGAGCGCTTCACCGGCGTCGCCTCGCGCCAAAGCGACAACATCACCACCGGGCGCATATACTCCGAAGTCATCGCCAAGGAACGCCGCGGCGACTACCTGGGCGCCACCATCCAGGTGATCCCCCACATCACCGACGCCATCAAGGCCTTCATCACCAGCGATCTGAAGGACGAGGATTTCATCCTCTGCGAGATCGGCGGCACCGTCGGCGACATCGAGAGCCTGCCGTTCCTGGAAGCGATTCGCCAACTCGGCAACGAGCTCGGAACCGACCGGGCCATGTACATTCACCTGACCCTGCTGCCCTATATCCCGGCGGCTGGGGAACTGAAGACCAAGCCCACCCAGCATTCGGTGAAGGAGTTGCTGAGCGTCGGCATCCAGCCCGACCTCCTGCTGTGCCGCACCGACCGGCAACTTCCCGAAGGCGAACGCCGCAAGATCGCGCTTTTCTGCAACGTCCGCCGCGAATCGGTCATCCCGGGCCTGGACGTCGGCAGCATCTACCAGGTCCCCGTCAGCTATCACGAGGAAGGCCTGGACGATCAGGTATTCAGCCATTTCCGTCTCGACGCACCGGCCCCCGATCTGTCGCGCTGGCGCGATATCGTCGAGCGGGCGACCAAACCCG
>JAJFIG010000054.1 GCA_021775195.1 Rhodospirillales bacterium
CGAAGGAAATGACGGCGGCAAAGAAGAATTCTCGGGTCCTGGACATGGCGTGTACCCCTCGTTTGTTATGCCGGGCCTGTCCCCACAAGCCCTGTGATTTTGTCCGCCCGTCGGAACCCGAATGCCGTTGCCATGCCCAACCACGGGCGGCCCGAACCGGGTTCGGGTCACGGGCCAGGTGATGGTTGGTTTGCATAGGGGCTCCAGACGCACGTGTCCTTGTTCCACGGCATCCTCCCTGGAGCACACGATGGCCGTTCTCAAACGCGGCCACCGGGATGCGGTTGACCGCATTCCCGTCGTTGCCGAAACCATGATCGAAACCGGTGCGAATGTCATTGACCGAAATCAAGCGTCGATATGGCGGTCGTGGATCGGTGACGGTGAAAACGCGGTCCGGCGCTCTCCGGATTGGCGGCATGCCGGATGCCGGGGCGCTCAATTGCAGCTCCGCCGAATCCTTATGCGAAGGAACGAGAAACGCCCCTGCCCGATGATGCCCGTTGATGGGTCTTGTGACATACATCACGGCTACGCCACCGTTGGTTACTCGCGAACAATCACTCACCTTGTTGATACCAAGGCCATGCTTAAAAGACGGTAAACAAAATGTGGTTATTGCCGTCTAAGGTGCTGGCGCCATGCGCCGGCCGCCCCAAGCCGATCGAAACCCAAAAATTTGCGGTGGTTCTAGGGGGCGGCGACCAGCAACTCCGCCGAAAGGCTTTCCAGCGCCGCCGCCAGGGAATCGTTCGGCTGGGAATCGGTAATCAGGTGGGTGACTTTCTCGAGATTGGCGACCCGTACCGGGGCAACCCGGTTGAACTTTGTGTGATCGGCAAGCAGTACCGGCGTGCGAGCCAGGGCGAGCATCTGGCCGCGGAGTTCGGCGGCCTCGCGGGTGAAGTCCATGAGCCAGGGATGGGCCGAGAGCGCGCCGGCGCCGACAAAGGCGAAGTCGGCAACGTAGTTGCCCAGCATTGCGGTAGCGTCGCGGCCCATGGTGGCACCTTCCGCCGCCACCAGTTCGCCGCCGAGGATGAAGACCCGGTTGTCGTTGTGCCCCCCCAACCGGGCCGCAACCTGAATGTCGTTGGTATAAACGGTGAGACGCCGGCGCTCCTCCAGGATTTCGGCAACGCAAAGAGTGGTGGTCCCCGAATCGATGATAACCGAGGCGCCATCGGGAACCAGGTCGGCGGCAACCCGGGCAATGGCCTGCTTACCTGAAATGTTGACCGTCATGCGTTCGGAAAAGGCAGGCTCGACGGTGTCCATCGACAACGCCCCGCCGTGGGTCTTGCGCAAACGGCGCTCGCCGGCCAAACGGGTGATGTCGCGGCGGATGGTCTCACGCGAGACCTTGAGGCGACGGTAGAGCTCGGTCACCGAGACCGATCCCTTCTCGCCGACGATATCGAGGATGAGGCTACGGCGTTCCTCGGCCAACATTTACACGGGTCCTCCGTCCGGTCGCCGGACTTTGCACGGGGACGCCAGCACCCGTCAAGGCCAGGCCGGCGACCGGTCGTATGAGGACAACGAAATTCGCGGAAACTTCCGCCCGGCGGCGACGGCTCAACCGAGCGGATGGGAAACCGCCGCCGGGCCGTCACCGCGAAGGGTTCGAAAAAGGTGCTCGTAAATTCAAAATTATTGCCCCTATAATGCCCCGGCACCTTGGGCAGGATGTCGCTTTGTGTGGCAATTTGTTGCAAAGTGTGGTTTTACGGCTATTCGATCCACTGGGCGACAGGTCGACGGCATTCCAACTCAACGCCGAACACAGTCACCAGATCGCCCCGAGGTTGCGAGCGTTTTTACGGAACCGTTTTCCAGGGAAAGGGAGGCATGACTCCATGCAAAACAATCCGTTGTCGCGAACATTGACGCGGCTTACGGCGGCAACCGCTGCCGCACTCTTCGCCGTTGGCCTGGCGGCCGGCGGTGCCATGGCCAAGACAGACCTGCTGGTCTACACCTCGATCGAGGCGGATGAGTTGTCCAAATTCAAGAAGGCGTTCGAGAAGGACAACCCCGACATCAACATCAAATGGGTGCGCGACTCGACCGGCATCATGGGAGCCAAACTCCTTGCCGAGAAGGACAACCCCAAGGCCGACATCGTTTATGGCATGGCCGCCACCGTCCTTTTGCAGCTAATCCCGCACAATTATTTTCAGGCCTACGCGCCCAAGGGCGTAGAAAAACTGAACCCATTGTATGTGGACCCCAAGAACAATCCGCCGCTATGGGTGGGCCAGCGCGCCTATGTCGCGGCGGTTTGCTACAACACCATCGAGGCCAAGAAACACAACCTGCCGCTGCCGGCGTCGTGGAAGGACCTGACCAAGCCCGTCTACAAGGGTCACGTGATCATGCCCAACCCCGGCTCTTCGGGCACCGCTTATCTCGACGTTTCGAGCTGGCTTCAAATTTGGGGCGAGGAAGGCGGTTGGAAGTTCATGGGCGCACTGCACGAGAACATCGCGCGGTATACCCATTCGGGCTCCAAGCCATGCAAGCTGGCGGCGGCCGGCGAGATTCCCATTGGCATCTCGTTCGCCTATCGCGTTGTCAAGTCCAAGGCAGCCGGCGCCCCTCTCGTGCTTGTCACCCCGAAGGAAGGCCTGGGCTGGGAAGTTGAAGCCATGGCCATCGTCAGGAACACCAAGAACCTGGCGGCGGCAAGGGCCCTGGCCGACTGGACAGTGTCCCGCAGGTCCATGGAACTCCACGCACCGGGTTACGCCGAAGTCGCCCTTCCGGGGGTGCCCAATCCGGTCGCGGATTTCCCGAAGGTCGGCGGTTTGATGATCAAGAACGACTTCGCCTGGGCCGGTGCGAACAAATCGCGGATCGTGAAAGAGTGGACCAAGCGCTTCGACGTCAAGTCCGAACCCAAGAAAAAGTGACGTAATGCCCAGTTGACAGGCAACGTCTGATCCTTTGAAATCCTCAACCTGCTTCCCACACTAGGGAGGCGGTTGGGGATTTTTTTTACGCGCGACCAGGAAACGCAAGACGAAGGACACCGCGTCGATGGCGAAAGACAACGGTCAAAAACCTTACTTGAGCATCCATGGCGTCACCAAGATGTTCGGTGACTTCACGGCGCTCAAGGACATAGCCCTGCAGGTCTACGAAAGCGAGTTCGTGTGCTTCCTGGGCCCTTCGGGATGCGGCAAGACGACCCTGTTGCGCGCCATCGCCGGGCTGGACATCCAGACCAAGGGACACATCGAACAGGCGGGACAGGACATCTCTGCCCTGCCGCCGTCGGAACGGGATTTCGGCATCGTCTTCCAATCCTACGCCCTGTTCCCCAACCTGACCGTGAGCAAAAATGTCGGCTACGGCCTTGAGAACAAGAAGATGAACAAGGCCGACGTCAAGGCGCGGGTCAGCGAACTCCTGGATCTGGTTAGCCTCGGGGATCAGGGCGACAAATACCCGGCCCAGCTGTCCGGCGGGCAGCAACAGCGGGTGGCGCTGGCGCGGGCCCTGGCGACGTCGCCGGGACTGCTCCTGTTGGACGAACCCCTGAGCGCGCTCGACGCCAAGGTCCGGGTCTACCTGCGCCACGAGGTCAAGCAACTGCAGCACAAGCTGGGCGTCACCACCATCATGGTCACCCACGACCAGGAAGAGGCCCTGACCATGGCGGACCGCATCGTGGTCATGAACGAAGGCATCATCGAACAGGTGGGATCGCCGCTGGAAATCTACCGGCACCCGGCAAGCCCCTTCGTCGCCGAATTCGTCGGCACCATGAACTTCCTGCCCGGCATCGCCGGCAACGACGGAACCGTACACATGGGCAAGGTCGAATTGCATGCCCGCGAGGGAGTGAATGGTCTTGGCGAGGGCGACGAGGTGACGATCTGCGTCCGGCCGGAGGACGTGATCGCCCGTGACATAACCTCCGATACGCCCAACACCTTCGATGCCATGGTCGACGAGCTGGAATTTCTCGGTTCGTTCTACCGCGCCAGCCTGAGCACGCAAAGCGACGACGACACGAATTTCCGTGCCGATTTCTCGGTCAACCTGGTGCGCGACCTGGGCGTCAAGGAAGGTCAACCCCTGATCGTGGCCTTCCCGGAGAGCCGCATCCGGGTTTTCGCCGGGCGTTAGCACGATGGCCAACGGACCCCAGGCACTGACCGCCACTACCGTCAAAGCCAAAGTCAGCCGCGACGACTGGGTTATGCGCGGCGGCATGGTGGTTATCGGGATTTACCTGCTGGTCGCCGTTATCTTCCCGCTGTATTCCCTGTTGTCGAAAAGCTTCCAGGACGAATTCGGCAAATTCGTTGGCCTGGCCAATTACGCCGAGTACTTCGCGACGCCGGCGCTGTTCTTTTCCATCAACAACAGCCTGACGATTTCGTTCACCAGCATGGTCATCACCGTCAGCCTGGCCTTCGGTTACGCCTACGGGCTAACGCGCAGTTGCATGCCGGGCAAGAACATATTCAAGGCCATCGCCCTGATCCCCATCCTGGCCCCGTCGCTGCTGCCGGCGATCTCGCTCAGGTACCTGTTTGGCGCCCAGGGCATGATCAAAGAACTCTTGATGGGGGAATCCATCTACGGCCCCATCGGCATCGTCATGGGCGAGGTGTTCTGGACCTTCCCGCACGCCCTGATCATCATCCTGACGGCGCTGTCAACGGCGGACGCGCGCCTCTACGAGGCCGCCGAATCCATGGGCACCAGCAAGCTGAGGACCTTTTTCACCGTCACCCTGCCAGGGGCCAAATACGGCGTGATCAGCGCCTGCTTCGTGGTCTTCACCCTGGTCATCACCGACTTCGGCGTACCCAAGGTCATCGGCGGCAATTACAACGTGTTGGCGGTCGACGTCTACAAGCAGGTGGTCGGCCAGCAGAACTTCCAGATGGGGGCGGTGGTCGGCATGGTACTGCTGGCGCCGGCACTGCTGGCGTTCACCGCCGACCGCATCGTCCAGGGCAAGCAGGTGGCCCTGCTGTCGGCCCGGGCGGTCCCCTACCAGCCCCGGCCCAACAAGCGTTTCGACCTCATCATGCTGACGGTCTGCGGCATCGTCGCCCTGACCATTGTCGGCCTCCTGGGAGTCGCCCAATACGCCTCCCTGGTCAAGCTGTGGCCCTACAACATGTCGCTGACGCTCCACCACTACGACTTCGACCTCAGGGACGGAGGCAGCTGGGGAGCCATGTTCAACAGCCTGGAGATGGCCGGGTGGACCGCCGTCATCGGCACCACCGTCGTCTTCACGGGGGCGTACCTGGTGGAAAAGAGCAAGGGCTTTACCCATGGCCGGGGGTTGATCCAGTTGATGTGCATGATCCCGCTGGCGGTGCCGGGGATCGTGCTGGGCTTGGCCTACATCTTCTTCTTCAACCACCCGGGCAATCCCTTGGGCTTCATGTATGCGACCATGGGCATCTTGGTGATGTGCACCATCACCCACTTCTATACCGTCAGCCACCTGACCGCGGTGACGGCGCTGAAGCAGATGGATCCGGAATTCGAGGCCGTGTCGTCGTCCCTGAAAATTCCCTTCTACCGGACCTTCATCAGGGTCACGGTGCCGGTGTGCATGCCGGCGATCCTGGACATCAGTGTCTACCTGTTCGTCAACGCCATGACCACGGTGTCGGCGGTGATCTTCATCTATTCGGCGGACACGCAACTGGCGTCGGTGGCGGTTATCAACATGGACGACGCGGGCGAGATCGCCTCGGCTGCGGCCATGGCGATGATGATCGTCTACACGTCCGCCGGCATGCGGCTGCTACATTTCCTGCTGACCCGCGGTATCGCACGGCAAAGCCAGGCTTGGCGCAAGCGCTAAAGGACCGGGCTTCCCATCCCATAGGGTGGGGAAAAAAATTTGCGATCCGCTGTTGATTTTTGTGGTAATTTGACCGTTTATGACTGATAGTGCCGCGGTCGTTGGCACCTGTTTTTCTGCTCGAAAGGCGACAAATCATGCACCCATCCGACAAGGACCCCTGGCTGCTGACCCCGGGGCCGCTGACCACATCGGCTGCGACCAAGGATGCCATGCTCCATGATTGGGGTTCTCGCGACGCGAACTTCATCGAGACCAACGCCCGCATGCGCCGGAAACTGGTGGCGATCGCCGGCGCCGAGGACACCCACGTCTGCGTGCCGTTGCAAGGAAGCGGCACCTTCGTCGTCGAGGCGGCGCTCTGTACCCTGATACCGGCGGACGGCAAGGCGCTGATCCTCATCAACGGCGCCTACGGCAAGCGCATGGCCAGGATCCTGGATTACGCCGGCCGAGCCTACACGGTGCTCGAAACCCCCGAGGATACGCCGCCCGACGTCACCGCCCTGGACGCGGCCCTGGCCGCCGACGCCGATATCGGCCATGTGCTGGTGGTCCACTGCGAGACCACGTCGGGCATCCTCAATCCAATCGCCGAGATCGCGGCAGTAGTGGCGGGCCACGGCCGGGCGTTGATCATCGATGCGATGAGCGCCTTCGGCGCC
>JAJFIG010000531.1 GCA_021775195.1 Rhodospirillales bacterium
TGGCGCCGGTGGCGATCGCCTGGATCCTGATCATTGGCCTATAGGTTGACCGCGGGGACGGCAGGGGTGACAGTGACGGGGAGGGGAGATCGCCGATGTGCATGAGCAGCGTTCACAGGGCCTATTTCCTGAAGCTCCTGATCGAGGAAATCCGTCAAGCCCTCACCAAGCCGAAGCCTGGCCGCTGCGGCACCGTGACCGTAACCAGCGACGGTCCGCCCCTGCCGAAGCCCGGAACGTCAAATGATCCGGCTGCGGTCCTGACGACCTAACCGCCGGGTCACTGGGACAACCCGGCCTTGATCGCGGGCCAGTTGGCGTTGCCCTTGGCGATATTTCCCGGGATATCCTGCTGCCACTGAGCTTGGACGCTCTTGGAGTAGTTCAGGTAGAGCTTGTCGCCGACGATCTTCCAGGCCTCGGGATCGATATCCGCGGTGTAGCCTTGTGAAACGGCCCAGGCGCAGTAGCCGCCGAACTGGGGCGCATAGTGATCCGGGGCTGTGGCAAAGGCGTCCCGGTTGGCGGCGCTGGCGAAACGCCAGGTCGCGCCCATCCACCGATGCTCGTGCTTGGCGGTACCTTCCACGGGTTTGCCCGACTTGAAATAGGCGACCGGGTCGTAGCCCTTGATGGCGGCCTTGTTCCAAAACGAGGTGTTGACGGTCTTCCCGGCGTCGGCGGCCATGGGGATACCGACCAGGAAGGTGGCGATGGCAAGACATAGGCCCCATGAACCCCGTCGCAGAAAGTCACGGCGCTTGAACCGAATCATGATCCGACTCCTTTGTCGTCAAACCTGACTTTAGACATAGGGCGTGGGGGGACAGGTTCAAACATCTTTTGAGAGCCTCCCAAGGCAAATCGGCGTGACATCGACGGACCGGGAGCGTGTTGTGTTTGGGGCATCGGCGTTTGCAATTCCTTAATAATGACTGATCTACCATCGAAAGGTCGGAATGTATTGACTTATCGCGTTAGGTTACGGAAGTGGTGGAATCACAGCTGGGTCATTCGTCGGGGCCCTCGGACAAAAACGAACGGAAAAGCGGACGGCGCTGGTCGAAACGCTTTGCAATCAGTGTGTGTGCCGTCCTGTCCGTGATCGGCTGGGTAGCGATCGCGGTCTTGTTCTCGATGTTGACGCCTGACCAAAAAGGTCAGGTCGCAACGGACAAGGACGTCAAAGAGTTGCAGATGGCTCCGGCTACCGGTCCCGATTCGGAATCCGAAAAAAAATAGAACCGTCCCCGGTCATTGAATGGGACTGATTCCCTCGACGAAGGCAACCAGATAGCGCAGATCAATGGATTACCGGATCATAATCCTCGCCGCCGTTCTGCTGGGCCTGCCGGCTTCCCCGGTGATGGCCGACGCCATCGGACCGGCCTGCATCATCGATGGCGATACGGTAATGGTGAACGGCAAACGCCGGAGTATGAAATGCGTCGGCGGAACACTGGTCCGGTTGGCCGGGATCGATGCCCCGGAATTGAAACAGAACTGCGGCCATTCGTCGGGCCGGGAAGTGCTGTGCGGCCGGGCGGCGGCCAGTTTCCTGTTGAAAAGGATCAACGGGCGGACGACGACGTGCCGGGGCAACAGCAAAGTTAGGGGCGGCTATTTACTGGCAACCTGTTTCGTCGGTAGCGTGAACCTCAACGCCCTCATGGTTAGGGAAGGGTGGGCCCTGGCTAAGCGGAGCCATTCGGAAACCTACGCCGACGATGAAGGGGATGCCAAAAAGGCGCGAAAAGGGCTGTGGCAGCTGAAGTTCGTGCCTCCATGGGAGTGGCGTAAAGGCCGGCGACGGGGCAAATGACGCTCCGGTGAAGACACTTGTCTACCAATCCTACCGTACCGTCGATGTTCCCGACTGGATCGGCCGTTGCCTGCACACGGTCGAGGGCTGGGCCGGGCGGAAGGGTTTCGCCTACGAATTCGTCGATGACAGGTTATTCGACCACGTGCCGGGCTGGTACAAGCGGCGGGTAAACGGGAACAAGGTCCTGATGTCGGACCTGGCGCGGCTTGAGCTCGCGAGGGAGTTTCTGGCCGCCGGATACGAACGGACCATCTGGGTCGATGCCGACGTGGTCGTTTTCGATCCCGACCGGTTCGAAATCAGCGCCCGCAGGGACTATGCCTTTTGCAAGGAAGCGTGGATCGACAAGCTCAACAATGGCGAATCGAGACTACGTTCAAATATAAATAATGCCGTTTCTGTATTTTGCAGGAACAACGATTTTCTCGATTTTTACATATATTCATGCAAGGCGATAATCAAGAAAAGGAAAACACCCTTCAGGACATCCGAAGTCGGAACCAAATTCCTGACCAGGCTTGCGAGAAGCGTTCCCCTGCCGGTTCTGACCAACGTCGGGCTCTTCAGCCCCGTGGTCAATGTCGATATCGCCGAAGGCGGAGGCCCCTGCCTGGATGCCCATATGACTGCGTTCGGCCATCCACTCCGGGCGGGGAATCTCTGTGCCTCGTTCAGGGGCAGGCCCTACAACGGGATTACGATGACGGACTCATTGTTCGAGCGCGTCATCGACCGTCTCATCGACACCGGGGGAGGGGTCCTGAACGACCGATTTGAAGGCCGGGATTAGACCGGAAAGTGCTCTAGCCAATTCCGCGAGGCCAGGTACCCAGTTTGATAAATTCCATGGCCAAGTGCATTGCCCCCATCACAAAATTTCGAGCACCGCCTCCGGCGGGCGGCCGATGCGGGTGCCCTTGGGGGTGATGACGATGGGGCGTTCGATCAATATGGGCGCTTCGATCATGGCGCCGATCAGGGCGTCGCGGTCTAGCGCCGGGTCGGCGAGGTTGTTTTCGCCATAGGGCGCTTCCTTGCTGCGCATCAGGGCGCGAGGCTCGAGGCCGAGGTCATCGAGGATGCGGGCCAGGGCGTCGCGGCCGGGCGGGGTTTTCAGGTATTCGACCACCGTGGGCTCGACGCCGCGCTCGCGGATCAGCGCCAGGGTCTGGCGGGATTTGCTGCATTTGGGATTGTGATAGATGGTGACGGCCATGGCACCGCGGTCCGTTGGTAGCTAGGTCGGGAGGGGACCATAGCCGACGGGTCCGGCCGGCGGAAGAGGGCAGGGGCGGCGGGGGCGCGGATCTAGCCGTCCTCAACGGTGCCGCTGGCGGTGCCGAGCAGGTAATGGAGCCTTCGTCCGCTGTCACCGACCGGCAGGAGGATGGCGCGGAAAAGGAACTGCTTGCCGTCGAACCGCGGCACCTCGTCCTCGATCAGGATCGGGACCTGAGTATCGAGGGCCTCGCGGCAGTGGTACATGGTGGTGTCGAGCAGGCTCAGGGCCCAGTCGCTGCTGCCGCCGAGCAGGATCCCGACATATTTCGCCAGCGCCGGGCCGAGATAGTGGAAATAGGGAAAGTGCGGATTGCTGATGGGATCGAGGATGAAGCAGGACGGCCAGATTTCACCGATGCCTTGCGGACGGATGTCGGTCAAGATGGGGAATGACCGTCCCCGGCGCTGCTGCTGCCAATAGTTCAGCAGGTGCCGGAATTTCCGCCTTTCGCTGGTCTGGACCTCAGTGTCCATGACGCCGGTATCGAAGGAGTCGAGTCTTTCGGGTTTGATCAACATGGCGGTGCTTTGCTCACTGAATGAAATAGATATTCCACCACTTCTCTCTCTTATTGGTTAATTCCGTGCCAGCACGGCGTCGGTGGGCAGGGCGGCATATGTGACGTCGATGTCCAGCATGGCGGCCTCGAACTGCTGCAGTTCGGGGCCCTTGAGCTTACGGCCGGCGGGCATCTTCTGGGTCATCGGGTTGGTGCGGCGCCCCTGGCGCATGAATTCGTAATGCAGATGGGGGCCCGTCGAGCGGCCGGTGCTACCGACGTAGCCGATGACCTGTCCCTGTTGGACACGCTTGCCGGCGCGCAAGCCCTTGGCGAAACGGCGCAGATGTGCGTAGGCGGTGGAATACTCCGAATTGTGGCGGATGCGGATGTATTTGCCGTAAGCACCATTGCGGCCGGCGAAAACGACCTTGCCGTTGCCGGCGGCAAGAATGGGCGTGCCCGGCGGCGCCGCGAAGTCGACGCCGCGATGCATCTTGTTGAAGCCGAGGATGGGGTGCCGGCGTTTGCCGTAGCGCGATGACAAGCGAGCTCCGTCGATGGGGGTCCTGAGCAGGCTGCGGCGTACACTATGTCCGTTTGCGTCGAAAAAATCGCTGGTTCCATCCTTTCCAACGTAGCGGTAGATCGGAAAACGCGTCTCGCCGAGGGTCAGGGAGGCGAAGGCAATGGTGCCATCGCGCACGAACGTCCCCTCGTCGTTGAAGAAGCGCTCGTACATGATCTCGAAGCGGTCGCCGGGATGGATGTCGCGCTGGAAATCGACGTCCCAGGAGTAGGCGCGAATGAAGGCGTGCAATACGGAGCGAGGAATTTCGGCCCGGTTGGCGGCATTTGACAGGTTGTGGCGGATGACGCCCTGGCGGCGAACGAAACGGCGGGTGAGGGGGCGCTTGATTTCCGCCGCGACGTAGGCGTCGGCGGGGGTGCGCTCGACCGTGATGTCGACATCGGCGCCGGCGGCAACGGTCAGGCCGGTCAGCTCGCCAGGTGCCTGGGTATCGGCGGGCGCCTGGCCAGGGTCGGTTCCGAAGGTCAGGGTGATTTTCTGTCCGGGCTGGATACGGCGGGGATTGTAGACTTGGCGCAGGGCCGTGATCGCGGCATGGGCACCGCCGCGGGCGACGCCGGCCTCGACCATCATTGCCATCAGCGTGTCGCCCTTGCCGACGAGCAGGGTCTGGCTGAGCCGGGGGTTTTCCGTGTTCGTGGTTTTTGTTCTTGCAAGGGATGTGGTGGGGGCGGCGGCAACGGCCGACCCGCCGAGGGTGATGTGGCCGGATTCGGCGCCGGTTCCAGTGGTGCCGGTCTCGGCGGCGGCCCGGTCGGGGTGCGAGTTTACGTCCGCCAGCAACAGGGTCAGGGCTACCGATCCGGAAAAACACCAGCACAGAAGATGCAGGACTTTACGTCGGTTTATTTTCATGGTGAACCGTCGGGGATCCTGTGGGGCATCACATGACCTGTGAAGGCAGTAGAAATCACAACAATACCATCAAGTAAAAATTCTTCATGGATTATATGTTCGGATAATACGAGTGTCGTGTGTCAAAATCGTGACATAGGAGTATGTATAATTTAGTTCATTATTTTAAGTATATTTAGGGCAATAACTCTCGCTCAGTTGTCACGGTTCGATACAGGAATTTTTCGTTGCATCAGACATGCCGACGAGTGAACACGACGATATCGCCGGACCGGCTTCATCGAATATGGCGGCACAGCGAAATCCATCGCGAATATTTGGAGGTTCGAACAAGGTCAGAGCGATGCGCCCGGGCGCGGGTTATTCCTGGAATACATAGCGGCCGGCCTTGATGAATTTCATCGGGTTCCGCGCCTTGTTCTTGAAAAGCACTTCATAATGTAGATGAGCGCCGGTGCTCCGGCCGGTGCTTCCAAGCAGGCCGATTTTATCCCGGTATTTGAGCTTCTGCCCCTTCTTGACGAAGGTCTTATGAAGGTGCCCGTAGCGGGTCTTGATGCCGGCGCCATGGTCGACCTCGATGAACTTGCCGTACTTGCCCTTCCAGCCGACAAAGGTCACGACGCCGGGGGCGGTGACGTAGACGGGGGCCTTGAAGGGGCTGCCGAGATCAAGCCCGTAATGCGCCCCCCACCTTTTGTTGATGGGATCACGCCGTTTTCCGTAACGGCTGGTCACATAGTAGGAGTTCAGCGGCGCCATCAGGGGCAGTTTGCTCATAATGGCTTGCAGTCCCTCGGACCGCTGGAGGCGGGCCTCAAGGTTGGTCAGGTCGGCCTTGAGGCGGCCGGCCACGGCCACGCCGTCCACGTCGGGCAGGGTCACATCCAGCAGGATGACGTC
>JAJFIG010000532.1 GCA_021775195.1 Rhodospirillales bacterium
CTTGCCGCCACCCTTGCCGCCGGTCGAGGTATCCCCGCCCTTGCCGCCGCCGGTGCTGGCGGTGGAGGTATCCCCACCCTTGCCGCCACCGGTGCCGGTGGTGGGAGTGTCTCCACCCGTTCCGCCGCCCTTGCCGCCGGCGCTGCCGCCCGCGTCCGCCGTCTTGGTGCCGCCGCTGCCGGCGTCAGCCGCCTTGGTGCCCGATGCCCCGGCCCCGCCCGCGTCGGCGGCGTCGGGAGCCTTGACGGCGCCCGTCGGGGGCAGTTCGGCAACGGCGCTGGCACCCTTGCCGCCCATGGCTTCGACGGTATTGAGTGCGTTCACGTCGGCCTCGTTCAGGGCTTTGGCGCCCTTCTCCAGTTGCCGAGCCTTGACGTCGGTGATGTAGGTCACGAAGTTGAGCTTCTCGGCGTCGCTGAGGCCCTCGAAGCCCTCGCGCTCCACCCTCGACATCAGCTTTGCGCCCTTGCTGATACGTGCTGCCTTGCCGAGCTTTCCAACCGCCTCGACGGTACCGAAGGCGGCGCCCAAACCCGATCCGGCAATACCCAGCGCCGCCGTCGCCCAGTGCTTGGCGTCCTTGACCGCCTTGTCGTGGCGATCGACCCCGAGCAGCGGCGCCGCCCCCTCGGCGAACGCGATCTCTTCCTGCCCGGCCATGTACTCGGACATTTCCTTGACCACGGTGACGGCGAAGTCGGCGATTTCGGCCCCCAGCGCGATCAGCGCCACGACGGCGCCGTCGGCAAACGCCGACATGCCCATGGACGCCACCGCCAGGGCCAGCAGGATGAGGTCGGTGTCGGTGCTCGACGCGTCTTCCTGCCACTTGACCTGCCAGGCGACCCGCTTGACCCAGTCCACGTACTGCCGCGCCCACATGTCGGGCACCCACTGGACGTATCGCTGCGCCGATCCGCCCCCGGCCCCCGCCACCTTGGTGTCCTTCAGCGTCATCAGCCGCGGCTTCAGGGTGTTGACCACCGGACGGAAGCCGAACCCGGTGACCTTGAGCAGCCCCTTGACGTCGCAGACATTGGTGTCGCGGGCGGTGGCCAGGGCGTAGATCATGGCATCCCGGAGTTTTTCCAGTGCGTTCAGGGTCTGGGCGAACTGCCACCCGATCGCGGCGCCCCGGCTGAGTTTTAGGTGCTTGTATTCCTCGACGAAAAAGTCGGGATCCGTCGCCACGGTGCCGAACGACATCCGCCCGCCGTCAGGCGCCTCGACCTCGATGCGGTTGATGGGAAGCCGCCTGTTCAGGGAATTGGGGATCGCGGCCTTGAGGAACCCCCGGACCGCCTTGTCGCTCTTGAGGATATCTTTGACCTTGCGGATCTGCTTGAACATCATCTCGACGAAGGTGTCGCGCAGCATGATCATCGCCGCCTGTTCGCCGAACCGCACATTGGTCGTGCGGATGTGGTCGCCCCGGGTGAAGACGATCAGGTTCCAGACGGTCTTGGCATCCTCGTCGGAGAGTTCTTCCCATTTGTAGACCGGCTTGTCGTGGCAGCGTGCCGTCGTCGTCAGCGCGTCCTTCCACAGCCTGCTGCGGTAGGTGTTGATGGGCGTCACCCGGAGGTCCGCCGCCACCATGCCCCGCGGCCATTGCGGATGCATCTGGGGCTTAAGCGCTATCAGGAACTGCTCGGCCTTGAATGTATCTTCGACCTTGGCGAAGACCTTGCCCAGATCCTGCCTGGGGTTCTCGCGGTTGGTCCCCGCCGGCGGCTTGGCGCCCGCGACCTTGAGCTGAACGGCCCCCTTCTCGGGCGGCAGGAACGGCCCCCTCGGCCCGGCGCCGATGACCTGGATGGGCGGGCTCAGGTAGGTCTGGGAATCGATGAAGTATGACTTGCCGCCCTTCTTCGCCAGGCGCGTCGCGACCACCGTCTGGGGGCCGTCCTTTTTCTTCTTGCCGTCCTTGTCCTTGCCGTCCTTGTCCTTGGCGGCCTTGCCCTTGGCGGCCATTTGCCAGTAATCGGTGCCGAATTGGACGGGAATTTCGTCGATGGGGAGTTCGTTCGAGGTACGGATCTTGATGCGGATGGTTTCCGGCCTCAGCACCGTTTCCGTTTCGTCGAATTCCTTCTTGAGCACGTGGCGGACGAAGCTGATGGTCGCCTCGGCGTCGCCGAAGAGCAGCGGCCAGTTGCCCTCGGCCCCGTTCAGCGTCAGTTCCCGGACCCCGGGCAGCACTCCCTTCTTCAGGGTCGCCCGAATGATCAGGTGATCCATCTTCTTCGACTTGGCCACCTCCTTCGCCGAGGTCTGCTTTTTCAGGATTTCCCAACCCCATTTGTAGACGTCGGTCCAGTAGACGTTGCCCTTGGCCATGTCCGGGTAAGCGCCGAGCCAGTAGCCGACGGTCTCGGTATCCGAACCCAGCTCGATCCGGTCGCCCGACGTCTGCGGCAGGTTGCGCCCGATGACCAGCAGGTTGCGGGTGGTCATGTCGATCTTCTTGCCGTCCTTGAAGGGATAGCCGTAGGAGACCACCCCGTGCTCGGAATGGAGCTGGTCGTGGAGGACGACGACGCGGGTGATCTCGGGCACCGCGGGAACCCAGGATTCGGCGCCGTACTGAAGGCTGGCGGCCCCGCCCTCGCCCTTCTTGAAGGTACCGACCCGGCCCCGGCCCCTGCGGTCGCGCTGGGTGACGTCGTCGGCCCGATAGGACCAGGTGCCGACCAGGGCCCTGCCTTCCTTGTTGGGCTCGAAGTCGAGCACCACCCGGTCGAGGTCGGCGACCCCGCCGGGCTCCACCGCCTGTTTCTCCTCGGTCTCGTCAAGGCGGGCCGAGATCACGGCCAGATTGGAGGGCACGATCAGACGCTGGCCCTTGATCTCGCGCTTGGCCGTTTCGCCGCCGCTGGGCGACTCGCCCCGAAGCTCGATCCGGATCTTCTCTCCGGAGCGCCGGATGCTGGTCGAGTTCAGCTTGTATTTCCACCCGGTGTTGGGATTGGTGAGCTCCACCTTCACCGACTTTCCACCCTTGTCGAACAGGGCCCGGCCCTCGACCGTGCCCAGGTGGGTGTCCCGGTAGGCGATTCCCCACATGCCCTCGAGGGCGAGGGCGTCTTTTTCCTTCTTCTTGTCCGTGCCCGTCTCGGCCGCGCCCGCCTTGCCGGCCTCCGTCTTCGCCACTTCCTTGGCCAGCAGGCTGCCGGGCGCCGGCACCACGAGGGTGAACGCCGTGACCAGGACGGCGAGAAAACCGAAACGGCGAACCAGTGTCCTAGCGTGTGCCATAGCCATCATCCAACAAGTGGTAGCCCTTGGAGCGATAGATTTTCTTGTCGTCACCGGTCCGCTCGACCTGGATCAGCGTCCCCGGCAGGTCGTCGTAGAACAGACGCACCGTCTTCAGGGTGTATTCCGGCTCTTCCTTGAATTTCGCCTCGAGGAAGAATTCCTCGCCAAACCTGAGTTTGCCGTCGATGGCCGCGAAGCCGCCTTCGGTAGCACGCACGAAGCTCAGCTGAACGTCCCTCTCTTCCTTGGCGATGCTTACCGACACCTTCACCAGGCCGCCGAGTCGCAGTTTCCTCAGGCCCCGGAAGGGAGTGCGCAGACGCAGGGTCCGGGAACCGTCCCGCTTCAGGCGCTTGACCTCCTCGGCGTTCAGCGCCTTGCTCCACTTGCGCAGGCGAGCCAGGACGATAGCGGCGTCGCCCTTGGCCAGGCGCTTGGAGTTCGGGTCCATGTCCTCGGGCACGTTCAACGACGGCTCGCCGACATTGAGCTTGACCCGGTAGGTCTTGCCACCGTCGGCGGTCTCGAGGACGGCGGAAATGTCGACGTCCAGGGTGGCCGTCACCTTTTCTCCATCCTCGCCGGCGCTGCCGGCGCTGCCACCGCCGCCTCCCTCGGTGAACGTCTTGGTAACGCAGTTGACCCCCCCGGTCAGGCTCCCGCGTTTGCAACCCTTGGAGTGTTTGCCGGCGGTGCCCGCTTTCCCGTCCGTATCCTCGCTGTAGGAGAGGCTCACGGGCACGGTCTCCCCGGTCCCCGCATCGCCGCCCCTCGACGCGACCTTGCCGCCGCCGCCGGCTGGCGTGGCGCCGGGTTTCGACCCGATGCCCCCGCCGCCTTCCGCGTTGGGGATAAAGTCGACGCCCGGCTGCGCCCCGCCTTCGGCGTTGGGGATGTAGTCGATCCCCGGCCGCGCCCCGCCCCCGGTCGGTTCCGTTTCCCGCTCGCCGCCCTCCCGGCCTTCGAGCACATCGATCATCCCGCGAGTTCTCCGTTTCCCGGTCGGTTGTCCGCCCCCCGCGGCCGGTCTCGACGGCTCGCGGATGGGCACGCCGACGCCGGGTCCCGGCAGGATGATGGGCCCTGTCAGGATGCCGGGCCTGTCCGGAACCTTCACCCGTTCCGTGTTCCCCATGGTGCGGCCGCGGCGGCTCGGCGCGTCCTCGTCGCCGTCGGCCAGCACCGTCCCGGTGGTGATCACCGCGGCCGCCGGCCCGAACAGCAGGGCGGCGGCAAGTACCGCCATGCCCACCGATGTTCCCTTGGATTTTCGCCGTTCGCTCATTGCTCCATCCACCTATTGACCGGCGCAGCTCAGGCCGCCGAGCAGGCCGCCGCCGCATTTGCGCGCCTTCTTTTTCGGCTTCGGTTTCGCCACCGGCTTGGCCGCCGCTACGGGGGCCGAGGGTGCCGACAGGGCCGGCATCTCGCCGAGCCCCGAGTCGATCTCGTCCGGGGCCTTGAAGATCGTCGAATTAGGCTTCGAGCCCAGTTCCCGCATGCGCTTGCGCGCCGCCCGGTTTCCCTTGTTCGCCGCCAGCACGTACCACTTGGCCGCGGTGCGCGAGTTCCGCGCCACCCCTTCGCCTTTTTCGTACATATGCCCGAGCCGCGCCATGGCCCCGGTGACGCCGGCCTTGGCCGCCTTCTCGAACCATTGCGCCGCCACCGCGGGGTTGCGGCGCACCCCGCCCTGGCCCCGGTAGTACATGTACCCGACCCCCGCCTGGGCGCCGGGATGACCTTCCCGGACCGCCTTCATGTACCAGTCGAAGGCCTGCCTGAGGTCGCGGCGGACGGCGATCCCCTGATGGTGCATGCGGCCCAGCATGTAGGCGGCCTCGGCGTTGCCCTTCTTGGCCTCGTCCTTGTACATGAAATAGGCGGTGGCGTGACGCCCGGCGTCGTAATGGGAGCGTGCCGCCGCCACCCCCGTGAGCACCGGCTTGGCGGCCTTGGGCTTGGTGGCCTTGGGCTTGGCCGCCGTGAACGTGCTTGCCGGCGGCGGTGCCGTCGTCGGTGGCGCCGATTTCCGGTCGCCGCCGGCGGCGATCTCTTTTTCCAGGCGCTCGCGGGTCTCCACCGCCGCCAGGGCCTCGGGAATCCGGTGCAGGAAGTGGAATGCCGTCGCCAGCTTGTCGAAGACCTCGGGGTCCCTGGGGCGCTGTTTTTCCGCCTTTTGCAGATAGGCCAGGGCCTTGCCGTATTCCTTCAGTTCGATGTGCATCCGCCCCGCCGCCAGAGCGTCAGTGCCGTGGTCCGGGTCCAGTTGGTAGGCCCTGCCGTAGGCCGACGCGGCCTCGCGCCAGTTGCCCTGGAATTCGTGGGCCATGCCCATCAGCCGCCGGGCGCCGGCGTAGTCGGGGCGCCTCGCCGCCACCTCCTCGAAGGCCTTGATCGCGCCACTGTAGTCCTTCATGCGGAAGCGGGTGATCCCCATCCCGGAGTGATAGTCCGGGGTGTCGGGATTGAGCTCCAGCGCCCGCTGGAAGGCGGCCAGCGCCGGCTGGAACTTCTTCAGGTCCAGGCGCGTGTAGCCCAGGAAGGCATAGGCCGCGCCGTCCCGGTCGTTGACCTTGACCGAGCTCTCCAGGTAGCGCTCCGCCTTGGTGTATTCCTTGCGCTTCAGCGCCGCGCTGCCCCACTTCTTGTAGGTGGCGGCGACCTTGGCGATGCCCTTTTTGGCCTCGGCGTTACCGGGGTCGATGGCCAGGACCCGGCGGAACCGCCCCAGGGCCGAGCGGTCCTTGGGTGTCGTCAGTTGCTTGGCGGCGAGGAACGCGTGCCCTTCGCGCAACAGGCGGGCGGTTTCGGTCTCTGCCGGCGGCGTCACGGCGGGCGGGACCTTCTTCTTCTCGACCACAGCCGGCGCCGGCGGTTGCGGCGGTGCCGGTTTGGCGATCGCCGGAGGCGCCGGTGGTACATCGGGCGGCGGCGGCAAAGTCGGCGGCCCCGGCAACGGCTTGGCGACTGCCGGAGGTGGAGGTGGTGGTGGTGGCACCATCGGCTTGGAAACCGGCGGCGGCTCCTGCGACGGCTGGGCGATGGCCGGCGGCGGCAGGGTCGGCGGGCCGGGCAACGGTTTGGCAATGGCCGGCGGGGGCGATGGAGTGGCCTCGGTCGGGGGCGGCGGCGGAGGCGGCGGAGCGGCGGCCCTTGGGGTCGCCGGTGCCGTCGGCATTGCCGGGGCGGGCAGCGCCGGCGGATCGAGGGCCGGCCGGGAATCGCGGCTGGTGCTGCCCCGCCGCCGGGTCGGCTCCCCGTCGTCCTGGGCCGGCGCCGGTGCCGTCATCACCAGCACGACACCGGCAAGGACGGCAGCCAGCGTTTTGTGCCGGCGGCGTTCCATGATCCTGCCCGCTACCCCATCACGGCGCCCCTCCCAGGCGTCCGAGCTCGGCTTCGGCGAGCCGGTACTCGAGCTTGTTGGCACTGCAGATCTCCAGGGCCGACGTCAGCCGCGCCTTGGCCTCCTTGGTCTTTTTCGCCACCAGCTCGTTGTACCCGGCATAGAGATGGGCCAGACACTGCTGGGCTGGGCTGCGGGCAACCTTGAGCACCTGGAGCTGGGATGTGACCCCCAGGAACATGTTGTAGAGGTTGCCGTCGAGGCTCTTTTCCCGTCCTTCGATCATCTTCTTCAGTTGTGCCTCGGCGGCGGCCACGTCTTCGGGCGATCCGTCCAGTTTAGCCGAGATATAGCGCAGCAGGACGGTCCGCCGTTTCTGGTACTTGGTTGTCGTTCCACGGAAAAACGCGATCGCCCCCTTGCGGTCGCCGGCCAGGAACTGATTGGTCGCCCGCCACCACTTCCAGCGTACTTGCTTGGGCTCCATGGCCGCAAGCTTGGCGAAGGCATCCGCCGCATCGCCATAGGCACCGGCCCGGTAGAAGGCGTTGGCCAGCTCGAACTGGAGGTCGGGATTGTCGGGCAGCGCCGCCACCGCATTGCCGAGCACCGTTACCGCGTCCTTGTAAAGGCCCCGGCCCGCGTACATGTCGACGACCGTGAACCAGAGATCCACATCTCCGGGATTGGATGCCAGCACCTTTTCATAACGCGCCCGGGCATCGTCCAGCCGCCCGGTCGCCTGCAGGGCATGACCCCAGGCCACCACCGCGCCGGCGTCCCCGGGCTTGGCTTCGGCCGCCGCCCGTGCGGCCCCGAGCCGCGCCACGGCGTTGTTGAACGTGCGCCCATAATCGCCCGCATAAAGGCCGAAGGTCAGCGGCCAGGTGGTGTCGAAGACCTGCAGCTCGAGGTCCAGGTTGAGGTCCGCCAGGTCGTGCCTGGCCAGTGGCGCCTCGTAGATAATGTTGCCGCTGCCGTCGTCCTTGGCCGCGGTCATGGGAATGACCGTGTCGCCCCGGCGCAGGGATACCTTGCCGACGATGCCCTTGCCCCGGCCCGCCAGGTAGCGCTCGAAACTGCGGGTCGGTGGATCGATCATGGTCGCCAGCGACGACTCGGTGTGGGAGGCGAGATCGAAGGACAGCGCCACCCGCAGCCGCTCACCGACCAGGGTCGGCCGCATCGCCACCACGGCGGCCAGCGCTCCCGGCGGATTGGCCGGGTTGATGAGGATGAAGGCCCGCCGGTCGGCGCCGTCGGGCATCGGGTCCTTGATGTTCATCTCGGTGCTGCTGGCAATGGCGTGATAAGCGAGGTACATGTCCCGCCTGCCATCGTCGTTGGTGGGGTGATGCTTGGTCAGCCGCTGGACCAGCTCGGCATGGGGCATGTAGTCCAGGCGCGGGACATTCCAGTACCATTTTCCCTTTAGCGGTTTTTCCGCCGCCCAGGGCATGGGTATCCAGTTCCTGTTCCTGAAGAACGCCTCGTTCTTCTCGTAGACGACGTTTGCGGCGGACCCGGTGGCGCGGCACGAACTGACGTCGACGCTGTGAAGTGATTGCGACGACAGCCGGTCGCTGTTGCTGGTCCGGCCCGACAGGTTGAACTGCATGCCTAGGGTGACGAAGGCGTCCTCGATTTCCTTCTCCATGCGGGCCCGCTTCCGCGCCGGCAGGTGCCGGAACATGGGGCACAGGGCAGCGAATTCCACCGACCACCGGTCGAAGAAGTGGGTGACGATCTTGGGATCGGCCGAGAACTTGTCGTTGCGCGTGTAGTCGATCAGCGGGCTCGGGTCCGTGGTCGCCAGGGTCAGGAATTTGACGTCTCCCGACCACATTTCGAACCCGGCGATTTTTTTCAGGTCTTCGCCACCGCCATGGGTCAGCAGATACAGCACCGCCGGCCTCCGCGCCCCCGAGATCCGTTCGTCGCTCTTGCGTTCTTTCCGGGCCTTCTGCGCAAGGTCGATGATGTTGCGCATGGCCGCCAGTACGTCGGTCCTGGGAACCCCCAGAAGGGCGAAAGCGGACCGTCTGGTAAGCTCGGCCTCCTTGGGGTTTTGCAGGGCGTCGACGAGCAGCGAAACCCCGTTGTCGAGGCCGAAGTAGCGCATGGTGACGGCGGCCCACTGGGCCAGATGGCGATTGGGACTCTTGAGGGCCGCTGCCACCGCGCCCCGGTCGAGAATACCGAGGCGGTTCTCGATGAAGGCGGCGATCGCCAGGCGCCGGTCGGCGAGCCAGTTTACCGTTCCCGCGGCCTCGACCAGGGCCCGGGCGTCGTCGGCGTTACCGGCGGCGGCGAGGATCTTCCCCGGCAGGATGAACGGCCACCTCAAGGCTTCTCGGGCGTTAGCGGCCTTGTTGTAGGCCTCGTTTTCCTTTTCGCTGCGCTCCTTGTAGGTCTTCTTCGCCAGGGGTTCGACGGCCCGCGCGGCCTTGAGGATTTTCGGGTTCATCTCCGCCAGCGCCGCCCGCGCCAGGGTCAGCGCCGTCTTTCTTTGCTCCGCCGTCCCCCCCTTGCGGGGCACGGCGATGTTCTCGAGGGGAAACTCCTCGCGGTAGGCGGCAAGCGCCCGCGCCATGTCGCTCCGGCGCTTCATGGCCAGGGGAATGTCGATGGTGCCCTTGCCCCAGGGCGAGGAGAACTTGAAGACCATGTGACTCTTGGCCTGGACGTCGGTGGCATTGGTCTCGCCGGCGCCGACCGTCACCTCCCGGGCCTGGGACGAATCGAAGTGGGGCTCAACGATGTAGGTCCCGGGCCGGACGATGGCCGGCGGGTTGTTGAGGGAGTCCATGAACACTTCCTTGCCGGCGTCGTCGTAGACGCTGTAGCCGTGGCTGAACGACTTGCCCAGGATATCGA
>JAJFIG010000533.1 GCA_021775195.1 Rhodospirillales bacterium
CGGCCCATCAGCCACACAAGGCCGAGGCCCGCCAGGAAGCCGGCGATGTGCGCCCACCAGGCGATGCCGCCCATGGCGCCTCCCTTGTCCGCCGTGAACCCAACGGCGCCGCCGAGGACCTGGAAGGCGAACCAGAGGCCCGTGAACACCATTGCCGGCAGGTGATAGACCAGGGGGAAAAAGAAGATCGGCTGGACCAGGGCGATCTTGGCCCGCGGGTAGAACAGCGTGTAGCCGCCGAGAATCCCTGCGACGGCCCCCGACGCCCCCAGCGTCGGCACCGTTGACTGCAGGTTGAAGGCCAGATGTCCGACGCTGCCCACTAGGCCGCAGATCATGTAGAGGGCCAGGAACCGCCAGCGCCCGAGGCGGTCCTCCAGTGGTGCGCCGAACAGCCACAGGGTCCACATGTTGAGGGTCAGGTGCAGGAACCCGGCGTGCATGAACGTGTTGGTGACGAAGGGCAGATAGTTGTCGGGGTTGAAGCCGGCCTCCCGGGCGAGGTCGGGATGGCTGTAGACGACGGGCACCAGGGCATGGGTATAGACGAACACCTGTTCCGCCTGTGCCGGGAGTCCGATCTGGTAAAGGAACACCGAAATGTTGGCGACGATCAGGACCATGGTCACCGTGGGTGAACCCAGGGTCGGCGCGGTTGTGCGGAAAGGGAACATGGCGGATCCGGATCGTTCGCGGCGCCGGCCGGCGCTGCCCGGGGCCGGTCGCCTGTCGGGTTATTCGCCCGAGGCGATCGCCATTTCGAGGCCGAGGGCGGCGAAGCGCTGGTCGATGTCGGCCCTCGCCGTCTGGAAGCGCTTCAAGTGCTTGCCCGTGAGCTTGCGCCCCGCCGGCATCTTCACCTTCAGGGGGTTCAACTGGCGTCCACGCTTCAGGACCTCGTAATGGAGATGTGGCCCTGTCGACCGTCCCGTGGATCCGACGTAGCCGATCACCTGGCCCTGCTTCACCCGTTTGCCACTGCGGATACCCTTGGCGAAGCGGGTCAGATGGGCGTAGGCGGTGGAATATTCGCCGGTGTGGCGGATGCGGATGTACTTGCCGTAGGCGCCGTTGCGTCCCGCCTTCCGGATCGTGCCGTTGCCGGCGGCGTAGATCGGGGTCCCCCGGGGGGCCGCGAAATCGAGGCCACGGTGCATCTTGTTGTAGCCCAGGATCGGATGCTTGCGCCGGCCGTAGCGAGACGACAGGCGGGCGCCGTCGACGGGGGTGCGCAGGAGTGCCCGGCGGACGCTCTGGCCCTTGGCGTCGAAATAGTCCGTGTGCTTGTCCCGGGTCGTGTGCCGGTAGATGGCGTTGCGGGTGCCGCTTAGGGTCAGGGCGGCGAAAATAATATTGCCCGTGTGCACGACGGCGCCGTCCTTGTCGGTGACCTGTTCGTACATGATGTCGAAGCTGTCGCCCCGCTGGATGTCGCGCTGGAAGTCCACCTCCCAGGAATAGGCCCGGATCAACTCGACCAGGATCGGCATCGGCAGGCCGGCCTTGTCGCCGGCCTCGAACAGGCTGGAATCGATGGTGCCGGCGGCGCGAGCCAGCGACCGCACCAGCGTCTTTTCAACTTCCATTGCCGTGAAGCCGCCTTTTTCACCCCGGGTCACCTTGACCTGTCGGGCGAAGTCCGGCGCCAGGGTCAGGCCCAGAAACCGTCCCGGCGCGGCGCCACCGGCGTCCGGCTGGAAGGTCAGGGTGATCTCCTGGCCGGTTCTGATGCGGCGCGGGTTGTAGTGCTTCTTCAGGGCCGTGATCGCGTTCACCGCGTCCCTGCGTTCGATGCCGACACGGACCAGCATGGTGGTCAGGGTGTCCCCGCGTCCGGCGCGCACGGTGTGGTTATACGGCTTCTTGGTAAGCGTCGCGTCACGGGGTGAATTCGGGCGGTGGACCTGGAGCGTCGCCGCCGCCGCCGGATTGCCGAGGGATATGGGGGCCATGGCCACGGTCGCGCCGCCGGCGGTCCTCAGGTCCCAGGCGCCATCGGTAACCGGTTCCACATCCAGGATGACGCGCGCCGACACCATGGCGGTGACGGACATGACCGCGACCGCAAGCAATGCCCTCAACAGCATCGGGTCCGTTCTCCCTCCCCGCGTTCCCCGGCTGGCGCCCGCACCATTGGCGGGTCTTGCAGGCCGGCAGGAACGTGCGGGCAAGATGTCCGTGCGCAGTTTCGCTGTCAAGGCGATTCCCGTCCGGTTCCCCAAGGAGAACCAATAATGTCCGTGCAATGGTTAAAATTGTCTTTGGACCAGGTCGTCTCCTTGACAAGGTCGTGCCTGGTTCCGCGGGACCGGGGCTCCTTTTCCCACCTGCTATGCTGCGGACCGCCCGAGTGGTGGGAGTATCGGCTCCCGCCCCGGCACGGCCATATTAGGGGCACGACCTGGGCAGCGGAGGCGGTGCTGGCTCCGCAAGGCCGGACGTGAGCGACAAGGTTCTCGGGTCGGATGGCCAGGATAGTCTTGAAGATGTATCGTATTCCGCGCGCTCTGGCGGGATGGCGATCAGGTATCCGGTGCTGGTTCCCAAGTGGCGAATATATATTGTCCGGCAATTTAGTTCCTGCCGGAAGGCCGAGAATTGCGAATGCAGTTGTTCATCATCGATAACGCTCTCACCGACAAGGTCGGACACCATTTCAACGAGGCTCTCGGTTTTCTTAAAGAGGCCGGGCGGCAGGGCCTGAAAACCCATTTCTACGTCCACGAGAAGGCGACTGACGAGATTGTCACGGCGCTGGACGCACGCCCCGTGTTCCCGTTCAAGCCATACGCGAACGTATCGGCGGAACCGACCGCGGGGCCGCTTGAAGATTTCTTCTCGATCAGCCGCGGGTTTGCCGAAGCCTGCGCCGCCTTGGTTGAAGACGGCGTCACACCCGACGATATCGTTTGCGTGCCGACGGCGTTCCAACACGAACTGTTGGGTTGCGCACAATGGCTCACGGCCTTTCCCCGAAAAGAAACACCGTTTGTTTTCATGAACTTCTTGTTCGAGAACTATGTTTCGGGGAATCCTCCGAAATTTAACATCAGGGCGGCACTCTATCGTTACGCGACCAAGGCGCTGCGACAGGCCACTATTGATGAGAAACTGTTCTTCATTACTGCCAATCCCCGGTTCGCCGAACGCCTCGAAAAGGTCACTCTCAAGTCGGTAACGGAGTACCCCGTACCCATGTACTACGACCTTCCTGGCATGTCCGGGAAAGTCCCTGGGGCGGCCATGAGGGACGGCCGTGTCCAGGTATCGATCCTCGGGCATTCGCGGACGGAGAAGGGGTGGTCGTTGATCCCGGACATCGTTCGCCTGTGCCGCGAGACCATCCCACGGGCCGCGTTCTTTATCCAGGTCAGCCCCGAAGGCATGAAGAAACAATGGGGCAGTGATTTCGATTTTCTACACGCCATGGACGACGTGGAATTGTTCCTCGGACCCTCTGACGAAGCTCAACACCGGCATCATCTGCGGCAATCGGATATCCTGTTGCTGCCCTATGATGGCCTGGCATTCCAGCAAAGGACTTCCGGGGTGTTCGCGGAATCCGTGGCCTTCGGCAAGGTCGCGGTGGTCCCCAGGGGGACGTGGATGGCGGAGCAGATCCAGGCCGGGCGGGGCGTCGGAACCCTGTTCGAGGACCATTCCGCGGGCTCGATCGCGACTGCCGTCGGCGAGGCTGTCGCGGGCATGGAATCTTTGCGGGTGCGGGCACGCGGGCTCATGGAGGTTTGGCGCCGTGAGCACAGCGTCGGCAATTTTTTGGAGCGCATGGTGGCCCAGGTCCAGGGGTGACCGGTATGCGCGAAACACCCATGGACGCGGCCATTTGGCACCGACCTCGTTGCGAAGTCCTGATTGGTTTGGGCGGCACGTGGATTCGGTGAGGTGCGGAGCCCCGGATCAAAAGCCGAGGTGCCGGACGCATCCGCGCCCGGCACCCCTTTATTCGCCGTCTTGTTGGGTCAGGCCGCTTTCCTGGACGACCCGTCGAGGAGGCTCTTGGCCTTGGCCACCAGGCTCGTCGGTGCTTCGTTCTTGATCGTGATCCGGCGCGGCTTCATCTCCTCGGGAACCTCGCGGACCAGGTCGACGCTCAGTAGTCCGTTGCTGAGGTTGGCTCCCGCGACCTTGACGTGATCGGCGAGCTGGAAGCGGCGTTGGAAGTGACGCGCCGCGATCCCCCGGTGGAGATAGCGGGCGTCCTGTCCCTCGTCGTCCTTTCTGCCGGTGATGGTCAGCGTGTTCTCCTTGGCCTCGATACCGAGTTCGTCTTCACCAAACCCGGCCACCGCCATGGTGATCCGGTAGGCGTCCTCGTTCGTGGTCTCGATGTTGTAGGGCGGATAGGCTGTCGTTGCCGGCTCGCTCTGCAGGGCCGAGTCAACCAGGCGCGCGAAACGGTCGAAGCCGACGGTGGAACGGAAAAGGGGGGAAAAGTCATAGGTCGTCATGGCAGTACATCCTCCTTTGAAGCGATGTATTGATACACAGCCCGTGATGGGCCAGTTCGTGCCGGACCCGCTAGGCAGCATCCGGCATCCATGATTTAGGTCGCGGTTTTTTCGTCTGC
>JAJFIG010000534.1 GCA_021775195.1 Rhodospirillales bacterium
GGCGCCACCGGCACCGGCGACCAGTACTTCCCGCAATCCACCCTTTTCCGACGGTGCCGGCAAATTCTTCCCCTGTCCGATCAACGACCCCGGGGTCCCTGGCGGGCGAGAATAGCAAATCCGGGCGTCGCTGCCACCCGGTGGATGCAGTGCCGGCGCCGAGAGCCCGAAACCCGATTGAGGACCCGATCAAGGCTTGCGATGGTTCCGGCGTTGCGCCAGGGTCCTATGGGCCCTGGGGTAGGGCGCCAACGTTGGAGGGACGGCGGCATGTCGATTTGTCGAATGGTCCTGCCGGGATCGAGGACGGCGGTTCCGCGCCCGGCGGAAGAATCGCCGTGACAGCGGTACGGATCGTCCTCGTTTCCGGGGCAGTGATCGCCACCGCTGCCGGAACGGTCATCGGACTGGGGCTCGACGAAACCCTTGCCGCCGGACCCGTTTGGTGGGCTGGCGGCGGGCTCGCCTGCCTGGGCGGGTTCTGGTTCGCCCATTTTTTGGGCGAAAGCTGGATTGAAGACCTAGTCAAAACGGTTGTGACGGGCCTGTTGCTGTTCGGGGTTTGGGACTACCCGCGGGTGGCGGTGTTGGCATCGGGCCTTTTCCTGGGCTTCCTGTGCGCCACGGCCGGTAAGCTGGTCAGGGACGAAGCCCCCCGCCGGCGGTCCGGCGGCGGCGGGGGAAAGGCGGGCGGCGACATCTGATGAAGACACCGGCGGGCGCCGGGGAAACGAACCCGGGCCCGACCTTGGTTTCGGCCCGCGCGGCCCATACATTCAAGTGTAGGAGCTATCGTCTTTCCACGTCTGGACGGCGCGGACCGATGACGGCGGAGGCGGCTACCGCCGGCTTTGACTGTACCTCCAGCAGAACAGGAGATGCATCATGGGTATGGCAATGACCGTCAGGGATTACCTCACGGAAACCGGGGTGAGTTACGAGGTGGTCGATCATCCGCGCCGGGTGGTGAGCTCGGAAATCGCCCAAAGCGCCCACATCGCCGGCGGCAAGCTGGCCAAGGGCGTGATCCTGCACGAGGAGAACGGCGGCTATGTTCTCGTTGTCGTGCCCTCCACCCACCGGGTCGACCTCAGGGTGTTGAGCGAGACGCTGTCGGAGTCCCTGGGACTGGCGACGGAAGGCGAGATCGAGACCTTGTTCCCTGATTGCGATCCAGGGGCGGTGCCGCCTATCGGACCCGCCTACGGTATCCGGGTGCTGCTCGACCGGGATCTCGCCGAATTGGACGACGTCTATTTCGAGGCCGGCGACCATTCTGCCCTGGTGCATGTCAGCGGCGACGACTTCGGGCGCCTCCTGAGCGAGGCCCAACAGGGCGCCTTCGGCTACCACGCGTAGGTCAGGCGAGGGCGCCGGCGACCATCGTTTCGGCGGCCCGGCGGGCGCGGGCGGCGGCATCCTTCTCACCGGCGACATGGGCCATGACGATGGCCCCTTCCACCAGCAGCATGAGGTCCCAGGCCAGGGCGTCGGCGTCGGCGGCGCCGGCGGCGCCGGCGAGGTCGTGGATGTAGGCGAGGATCAGGCGCTTGTGCTCGGCGGCCGTGGCGTGGACGGGATCGCCGGCATCGGCGAACTCGGCCGAGGCGTTGATGAACATGCAGCCGTTGAAGTCATCGCCCGCGATCCATTCCGCGAGGACATCGTAGAGGGCCAGCAGACGCTCGCGGGGTGCCGTAGCGCGGCCCTCGACGGCGCGCACGAACCAGTTGCGGAAGTTCTCGTCGCGGCGCCGCAGCGCCGCCAGGATAAGCTCGTCCTTGGACCTGAAATGGTTGTAGAGGGTCATCTTGGCGACCCCGGACTGGGCGAGAATCTTGTCGATGCCGGTGGCGTGGAAGCCGTCCCGGTAAAAGATCTCGATCGCGGTGTCGATGAGATGGTCCCTGCGGCTGGACGCCATGGCGGTTTTCCCGATCATACGGTGAATACAAAACAGTCTGTATAATTTAGACACCATTCCCGGTTCTGTCAAGGATGGCGCGGGCCGATCAGGCCGATCGGGCGGAGACACCATGACAGGGTATATCATTATTTTTAAATAATAATTCATCGCTATCCGCCCGGCTGTCACCGGCCGGCACGAAGGGATGGTTTTCGGCTTGACAATACAGACCGATCTGTCTATTAATGTTTTTTTCCAAGAAGGCCGAGGGGACGGAACGATGACAAAGGTTATGGGAAACCCGATCCGGCCCGTCCGGCAGCCCGGCAACCCCACCAAGGAAAGGAACGATCCCATGTTAAAGCTGAAAACCCTGACGACACGGGCCATCGGCCTGGCATCGATCTCGCTGGTCGCCGCGGCTCTCTACTTCGCCGCCGAGGCGCCGGGCGCGGCGAAGGCTCCCGGCGCCTCGGCGGCGGCGCCGACGGTCCGGCACAAGACGGTCCTGCACAAGACGGTGACCGTCGACGGCCTCGACATCTCCTACCGCGAGGCCGGGAACCTGGACGCCCCCACCATCCTGCTGCTGCACGGCTTCCCGACCTCGTCGCAGATGTTCCGCAACCTGATGCCGGCCCTGGCCGATCGCTTCCACCTGGTGGCGCCCGACTATCCGGGCTTCGGCAACAGCTCCATGCCCAGCGTCGATGAATTCGACTACACTTTCGACCGACTGGCCGAGGTCGTCGAGGCCTTCACCCAGAAACTCGGCCTGGCGCGCTACAGCCTCTACGTCATGGACTACGGTGCCCCGGTGGGCTTCCGCCTGGCGACCAAACATCCGGAGCGGGTCGAGGCCCTTATCGTCCAGAACGGCAACGCCTACGACGAGGGCCTGGGCGAATTCTGGGAACCGTTCCGGGCCTACTGGAAGGACCGCACCGAGGCCAACGCCAAGCCCCTGAAAGGATTCCTCAACATCCAGGCGACCCAATGGCAATGGACCCACGGCACCCGGGATGCGCGGGCCATCAGCCCCGACACCTGGACCGTTGACCAGTACCGGCTCGACCGCCCGGGCAATGCCGAGATCCAGCTCCAGCTCTTCTACGACTACGGTTCCAACCCGGCCTACTATCCGGCATGGCAGGCCTACTTCCGCACCCACCAGCCGCCGACCCTCGTCGTCTGGGGCAAGAACGACCATATCTTCCCCGCCGCCGGCGCCCATCCCTACAAGCTGGATCTGGAAACCGTCGATTTGCATCTCCTCGATACCGGCCACTTCGCCCTCGAGGAGGATGGCGGCCTTATCGCCAAACTCATCCGCCGGTTCCTGACCACCCGCATCGGCTGACCCGGCATCCGGCGGCCGTCCCCGCCGAAAGGGGCGGTCGCCGGGCTGGCAGCGACCCAGTATGATCGTCGAAAACAAGGGAAGCACACCATGACCATACCCGTTAGCGACATCGCCTTCACCCCGGCGGTCAAGGCCCAGCAGGTCCGCAATGGCTCGCGCAAGGGCTATGCCCGGATGGAGGAAAAGGGGGGCTGGCAGGACACCGTCAGCGACGACCTCGCCGCCTTCATCGGCGAGCGCGACTCGTTCTATCTCGCCAGCGCCAGCGCCGACGGACAGCCCTACATTCAGCACCGGGGCGGACCCCGGGGGTTCCTCAAGGTCGTGGATGAGCGCACGCTCGGCTTTGCCGACTTCAGCGGCAACCGCCAGTACATCTCGGCCGGTAACTATTCCGAGAACGACAAGGCCTTCATCTTCCTCATGGACTATGCCCAGCGCCAGCGGATCAAGGTCTGGGGCCGGGTGCGGGTGGTCGAGGACGATCCGGCCCTGATCGAACGGCTGATGGTGCCCGGCTACCAGGCTCGCCCCG
>JAJFIG010000535.1 GCA_021775195.1 Rhodospirillales bacterium
CGAGATCATGGGCGCCGGTCCGACCGGGGAGGTCTCGCTCGAGGATTTCATCACCGAACCCGAAAGCCGGCGGACGCTGCTTCGGGAAATGGAGCGCCGCGAGAAGGGAGAGTTGGGCGAATACGAGATCAACCTGGAACGTCTTGATGACGGCAGACAGGTTCCCGTTGGCATCATCGCATTGCCGCTGCGCGACACGCGGGGCCACGTGACCGGCGGCTTGGGTTTTATGCGTAGCCTCGAGGTCGAGCAATCCCGGCAGCGCATCAACGACCACGTCGCCAGTGATCACGACGGCCGCCAGATCCTGCGTGGCCTGTGCCGGGAGCTGACATCCCGCTTCAACGCCGACATGATCGTCGTTTCCAGGATAAGCGTGGCCCGCACTCATGCCTGTGTGTTGTACAGCCTCGAGGGCGATGACGAGCGCGATTGGCTGACCCGGTGGTTCGAATTGTCGGCCCCGATAATGCGCTGGAACGACCAGCGGGAGATCATCGCCATCGGCGATCTCGGGACCTTCATGGCGCAGCCCGACTGGACGGAATTGGCGAAGGAGAGGGACGTCCAGTACCTGCTGGACGCCGGTCTTCGTTCGTCGATGCGGATACCGGTGATCCAGGGTGATCGGGTCATCGCCACCGTCGCCCTTCTGAGCCGCCGCGCCGACGCTTACGGCTGGGTGCATAAGAAACTCGCCAGGGAGCTACCCGTGGCCAAGGCCGTACTGATGGCGCTTTACCAGATCGAGACGCTGGATCTTCGATTCCGCTTCGAGCTCATCCGCGAGCTCATCAAGGCCAAGAGTTTTGATGAAATCGGCGGGCTTTTGACCCATGGGCTGGCCGAGCACTACGGTTGGCACAACGTCTCAATTTTCCGCGCCGAACCCAACCGGCGAAAACTACGGCTCCGCTACCAGGCCGCCGGTGAGCGGGGTGGTTACATGCTGCCCGACGCACTGGAGATCGACTTGGACGAGAGCGTTATCGGGCACGCGGCCAAGACCAAGCAGGAAGCGCGGCTTCGCGACGTCCGCGAGGACAGCGAGCTTGGAAAGCTCTATCTGTCGGGCAGCAACCTCACCAGGTCCGAGCTCGCCCTTCCCATTCTTTATCACGATGAAGTGCTTTGGGTGCTCAACCTGGAAGATTCGCAGCGCAACGCGTTCTCCGACGAGGAGGTGACGATGCTGCGGCTTCTCGTCGACCAGGTTACAGCCCTCATCGACCAAATGGCTTCACGGCACCTGTTCGATTCGACCCGCGAACGTACGACCGACCTGGTTCTGATGACCGACAACGTCGGCACGATCATCGACACCAACCCCGCCGCCAGGGATTTTCTGGGTTTCGACGAAGACGAAGGTGCCGACCGCGTGCCCAGGCAACTGGGTGACGCCCTCGTCGACCGCGAGGAGGCCGACCGTCTGGTCGATTTACCGCACTTCAACAACCGCAGGATGGAGGTCCGCGGTCGCGATGGACGCGCCGTGAACGTGCTGATGTCTATGTTCGATATGCCCGGCGAGATCAGCGGCAAGGTCTTTGTCGGCAAGAGCCTGGAGCAGCAGGAACGCATCACCCATCTCGAAGCGGTGGAGAGCCTGTTCAACGAAATCGCCATGGAAGTGAAGGCGCCGCTGTCCCTCATGTATGGGTGGTTGCGCCGCCTCGTGCGCGGCGGTTCGCGGGTGACGGTGGACGAGTTCGTGTCGAGGGCGATGACCCAGCTCCGCAAAATGGAGCTGACCTACGACCACCTGGCCTGCAGCACCAGCGATGAACCGCTGACCCGGAACACCGATCTTCTGATCGACATACGCGAACTCATCGAGGAAATCGGTGCACTGGTCCAGACCGGCGACGACCCGGTCATTGAGTACCAGTTCGCGTCGGACCTGGGGCAGGTCAGGGGGGATCCCTACCAGCTCGGCTTCGTCATCGAATCGGTCTTTTCGTATCTTTTGCGTTCGCTCCCGGCGGACGAACGTATCCGGCTGCATGCGGACCAAGGAGACGGACAGGTGAATCTCGCCATCGCGGCGCCGGTTCCCGTGGCCCGCGCGTCGCAGGTCACCGAAGAGACCAGTGAGCTTTCCCGGGTCGTCGCCGACCTGACCCTGGGCAAGAGAATGATCCAGCACCTCGTTGAAAACCACGGCGGTTCCATGCAGGAGCCGCGGTTCGCCGATGGGATGCTGGCCTTCGAACTGAGCCTTCCCGTTGCCGGAGACAAGAGCGATGCTTCAGGTACTGATCGTCTTTCCACCGCGGTCTGAAAGCCAGAAGCTCATCGAAGACCTGATCTACGATGACTTCGCCGCCGAAGAACCGCTTGTAACCACCGTTTCCAACGTCGCGGAGGCTCGCCGCCACCTGACTGACAAAAGGTTCGACATTCTGATTACCCATTTGGACATCCCCGCGGACCGGACGACTCCCAACGACGAGAGCCAGGACCTGGGGCTCGACCTTGCCCGCTCCCTTGCCGGTGAAGCGAACGCGCCCTATGCCATTCTGATGACCACCGGTGCCATACAGCCGGACCTGAACGCCGCCGTCAGGCGCCTCGATCGGTGTGAGCTGGTCAGCGACGACCCGAAGATCATGTACGACGACATGATCGACACCATCGGGCGTTATCTGCAGGCCTGCCGCCCGGCGCCGACCGGGGGCGCTGTTGTGAAAGCGCCCCCCGAGCCCGAAAAGGCCGTCGGTTATGTCGAGATCACCATCGAAAACGACCGCCGGCATGGGCGATTCCGAAGCTACAGCAAGGGCACCAAGCATCCGATCGTCGCGGACAAGCCCTTCGAGTACAAGGGCGAGCTCATGGACGATGTTCTCGCGATCGCCGCATGGCTCGACGATGTTCCGGACAATGCTGCCCAACGCGGCCAGAAGTGGGTCAATATGCTGCAGGTCATCGGCCGCAAGGTCCGTGACATCGTCGCCAGTGACGCCGACGTCTACAGCTGCCTCCAGCAACTCGCCAGCGAGGTCGACGACATAGAGAACCTCCGGCTGCGCTTCGTCGTTGATCGCTCGATCCATTCCGTACCCTTCGAGTCGCTGCTGCACTGGGAGGCCCGGAGATCCGGGCAGGCGGAATCGAAGACCGGTGTCGAGGCCGCCGACTTCCTGATGTTGTGCGCCCCGGTTTACCGCACGATCAAGGCGGAACGGCTGCAGATGACGCGGGCCCGTTATCCCTTGTTCAGCGACGACCAGCCCGAATATCAGCCCGTCAACTGCCTTATCATCGATGCGGCGACATCCGGTGCCGTCCTCGACATCAAGGACGAGCAAGGCCGGACGCTCGAGCTCGCCGAAATCAAGCACGGTTCCCACGAATGCACCCAGTTGCGGGATTTCCTCGCCCGCCCGGACATCAAGGAAAAGTTCGGCCTCGGCGAGGTGGATATGGTTGCCCGCAACGGAAACGACGAGAAATTCGTCGACCAGTTGGAAACCAAACTTGGCGCGGCACGCTGGGACCTCGTCCACTTTTGCGGTCATTCCTACTACGATGACGCGGCCAAGGAGGGGTACGTATTCGTTCCCGGAAAATTCGTCACGCCGCTGCCCATCCGGAAGTTTGCCAAAATGCTGCACGACGTGCGGTTCCTCTATCTCAGCAGTTGCCAAAGCTCGGAGCGCGGGTTCGTCTACGAACTGGCCCGCCATCAGGTGCCCGCCATCCTCGGCTTCCGCTGGAGTCTGCCCGATGACCGGGCCGAGGACTTTGCGAGCGAGTTCTACCACCGCCTCTTTGGCTCGCAGGAGCGGCCGCGTCTGGACTATGCCTTCTTCAAGGCCCAGACGGCCATGTTCGAGCGCTGCCGCGGCGAACGGATTTGGGCCGCGCCCATGCTCGTGATGCAGAACGTCCATTAGATGGCGAGGACAGGGGCAATGGCATGAAGCTCATGGACGCGATTTTCGGGGGCAAGCCGGCGCCACGCAATTTCCACGCCGAGATCCCGGTCCCCGCGGACGACATGCCGGCGGACGGGGCTGCGGTGCTCAAGACCGACGAGGCCTATTTCCAGTTCCGGCTCCTGGAAATGCATCTCCGCGAGGCGAGCAAGTACGGGGTCGAGTACCTGCCCCTCGGCGTCGCCC
>JAJFIG010000536.1 GCA_021775195.1 Rhodospirillales bacterium
GCGGCATAGATGAGCCCCTTGAGGGCGCGGAAGGCGGCTGGTCCCGGTTCGGCGGGGAAGACGGCGCGGCTCAGATGGCGGGCCTGGCGGGCCGCAGATTCGAGGACTTGATTAAAAAGGCCGTCACCCGGCCCGGGAGAAAGGAAGGAAAGCGCCGACAGCCAATTGGCCAGGCGTTCGCCCATGATGTCGGTGCGCCAGGCCAGGGACTGCCAGGTGCCGTCGCCGTCGATCCAGCGCCGGGTCAGGTCCCGGGCCCGGGTTCGGGCCGGTTCGCCGCCGGCGGTGCGTAAATCACGCAGCCAGCCGAAGCCGTGCAGGGCGACGGCGGCATCCTCGCCGCCCCTGGTCCCCCGCCATACGGCCTCGTCGGGGGAAACGACGCGCGTACCATAAGCGAAGGCGCCGTCCATGATCGCTTTGCCGCGGGCCGCGTCCCCGGGCCAGACGTCGGTGGGGGCATTGCGGACCTCCGTTGGCACGCGCCCGGAAAGGGTCAAAGCGTAAAATCGGTTGGCGTAGGCCAGGGCCCACAGGTTGCCGGCCAGACGCCGGGGAGACGGGGGCTGGGGCAGGCGGGGCAGGTGTTGGCGGAAACGGGCCAGGCGGATGGCGAACATGGATCCTCTGGACTGTTACGCAATAGCCGGCGGCGGCGAATCCGGCCAACCCGATGCTTTCGCTGTTTGGCCGCCGCGTCAATGCCCGTTTGGATTTTATCCACTAGTCAGCGGCGGCGCAGGCGGGCGGCGTAGAAGCCGTCCATGCCACCGTCCCGGGACAGATGGCAGGGTAGGGTTCGCAGGGCGCCGTCGGTAGCGATAACTTCGGCCAGGCCGCCGACATCGTCGGGGCGCAGACGTTCGGGTTCCAGGGGCGCGCCGGCCTTGAGCAGTGCTGTCACCTGCTCGGGCCCTTCCCCGGGCTGCAGGGAACAAGAGGAATAGACCAGCAGGCCGCCGGGGCGGACCATGTCGATAGCGGCGGCTAGCAGCGCTGCCTGTACCGCCGCCAGGGATACGACGTCATCCGGTTTCTTGTGCCGGGCGACGTCGGGGCGGCGGCGGATGGTCCCCGTAGAGGTGCACGGGGCGTCAACGATCACGGCGTCGGCAGGCGTGCCCGGGCGCCAGCGGGCGGCGTCGGCGGCGACGATGCCGGCGGAGAGGCCGAGGCGGCTCAGGTTGGTCTCGAGCCGGGCGAGGCGCTGGGGCGAGCGGTCGACGGCAGTGACCCGGGCGCCCCGGGCCGCCAACTGTGCGGTCTTGCCGCCGGGGGCGGCGCAGAGATCGATGACGTGCTGTCCCCTCACGTCACCCAGCAGACGGACGGGCAGGGCGGCGGCGACGTCCTGCACCCACCAGGCACCGTCGCTGTAGCCGGCCAGGCGGTCGACCGGTCCGCGGGGGAAAAGGCGCAGACTGCCCGTGGGCAGTACCGTGGCGCCCAACTTTTTTGCGCACGCGGAGCCACCTTCCTTGACGCTCAGGTCGAGGGGCGCCTGGTCGAGATGGGCCTCGGCGATGCGCCGGCAGACCTCGTTGCCGTAGGCAGCCGACCAGGTGTCCCACAACCAGTCCGGAGTATTAAGGCGGGGGGCGTCCTGGGCGGCGATCAAGGCCCGCCCTTCGCGCCCTATGCGGCGCAGGACGGCGTTGACCATCTTGGCGTAGGGGCCCATGTCGCGGGCGCGGGCCAAACGGACGGCGGTGTCGACGGCGGCGTGGGGCGGGGTCTCGAGGAAAAGCAACTGGCAGACGCCGAGGCGAAGCAGGTCGGTGACCGGGCGCGCCTTGCGGGGCAGCCGACGGTCCAGGCAGGCGGCGATGGCGGCGTCGATCTGGCCCAGGCGGCGGATCGTGGTTATCAGGAGATGGCGGGCGAAGGCACGGTCGCGCCTGGCGAGCCCCGGCATGGCTGGGTGGGTATCGACGGCCTCGTCCAGGGGCCGCTTGTCCCCGAGGACCGCGGCCAACAGGTCGAGGGCCACCGATCGGGCCGAGACGTCCGGGCTGGGCATGGGCCTGTCTTGCCCCATCGACGGGCCGGGGCGCAAGGGTGATGGCGGCGGGCCGATAACGGGGTCAGTGCCGTTGGTAACGCTGATTGGCTTCAACTTTCCTTGTGGTACAGTGGTTCACCGCCGAAATAGCGGCTAACCGGGGACGAGAAACCAGCGGGCTCTGGCAAAGGGGGGCAAGGGTGACGAGCGACGATCCCGAATACGCGGTCTACGCCGTCCGCTACGCCCACAAGGAGCGCCGGCGCCCCGACAACTTCTTCAACGGCGATCCCCACGACGCGCCCATGCCCATGGACTACTTCGTGTGGGCGGTGGTCGGCGGCGGGCGCACCTGGATCGTCGATACCGGCTTCGACAAGGCCGACGCCGAGGCCCGGGGGCGGACGTTGTACCGCAACGCCGCCGAGGCACTGGCCCTGATCGATATCGACGCGGCACAGGTGGAGGACGTGATCATCACCCACCTGCACTACGACCACGTCGGCGGGTTCGCCTATTTTCCCGCCGCCCGCTTCCATCTGCAGGACGACGAGATGGCCTTCGCCACCGGCCGCCACATGACCTCGGCGGTACTCAACCGCGCCTACACGGCGGATCACGTCGCCAACCTGGTCTACGAGGTCTACAAGGGCCGGGTGGTATTCCATGCCGGCGACGCCGAGCTGGCGCCGGGCCTCTCGGTGCATCACGTCGGCGGGCACACCAAGGGCCTGCAGGTGGTGCGGGTGCGGACCCGGGTCGGGTGGCTGGTACTGGCTTCGGACGCGACACATTACTACGAAAACATGGAGGCCTGCCGCCCCTACGCCACCGCCTACGACCTGGGGGCCATGGTCGAGGCATTCAGGCGCCTCAACGAGCTGGCGGAATCGCCTGACCACATCGTTCCCGGCCACGACCCCCTGGTCATGGAGCGCTATCCCCCGGTGTCCGATGACCTTGAGGGCATCGCCGTCAGGCTCGATGTAGAACGCGTGGGGTGAGGGCCGCAAAACCCGTTCCCATCACGAAACAACCAAGCTAGGGTGCGCGGCATCGAAACTGGACCATTACCCAGACTCTGAACACGATTTTGATGACGAAATTTCAAGCTGGACACGTCCTGGGGACGGCGGCGGCCCTGGTCCTGCCCGTGGGGTTGCTGGCCCACAAGGGACTGGCGCCTCTGTTCGTGACGGCGGCGGTGGTGCTGCTGGCGCTCGACGTCGCCCGGGGTCGGAGGTTTCCGGCGGTGCCGGCGGTGGTCTCGGTGCTGCTGGCCGGGCTGACGGCGCTGGCGGCGGCAAGCGCTCTGTGGTCCATGACCCCGGGGGAAACCTTGAAGACCGTCCTGTCGTTGGGCGCAACTTTCCTGGGTGGCGTGGTCATT
>JAJFIG010000537.1 GCA_021775195.1 Rhodospirillales bacterium
CCTTGCCCTTGGTGTATCATGCGCCGACCCCGAGGCCGGGCGGGTGACTGTGGCGGAGGTGGCGCGGGCCATGGCTTCCGAGGCGACGGAAAAGACCGACCTGATGGTAGCGCTTCGCCGTCACGTCGAGGCGCTGAGCACGGACATCGGCGAGCGCTCGGTGCTCCGGGGGGACGGGCTGGAGCGAGCCCGGGACTATGTGCGCCGGGGCTTCGAGGCGGCTGGGCTGACGGTTCGCGAACAGGCATACGACTACGGCGGCACGCGGGTCGCCAACCTGATCGCCGATATTCCCGGGGCGGCCGGGGCCCCGGCCCCCTACCTTGTCGGTGCCCATTACGACACGGTCATCGGCACGCCGGGGGCCGACGACAACGCCAGTTCCATCGCCGTGATGCTGGAACTGGCACGGCGCGCGGCCGCCAATCCGCCGGCGGCGCCGCTCCGCTTCGTCGCCTTCACCCTGGAGGAACCGCCCAACCATGCCACCCGCCACCAGGGGAGCCGGGTCTTCGTCAGGAAACTGCGGGACGCGGGGGAACGGGTCGCCGGCGCCATCATCCTAGAGATGGTCGGCCTGACGACGCCGAAGCAGGACTACCCGATTTTCCTGCAGTGGGCGGGCTATCCAAAGACCGGCGACTTCATCGGCGTCGTCGGCAACCGGGCGTCCCGCCCCTTCGGCGAGCGGGTGCTCGGCGCCATGGGGCGGAACCCGGGGCTGCACGTGGAATCACTGTTCATCTGGTTCAACGGCTGGGTCCTCGCCGATACCCGGCTCAGCGACCACGCGCCGTTCTGGGACGCCGGGATGCCGGCGCTGATGGTCACCGACACGGCCTATTTCCGCAATCCCAACTACCACGGCCCCGGCGACCGCGCCGGGACGCTGGATTACGCCTTCATGGCGGAACTTGTGCACAGCCTGGGCCTCGCCCTGGCGGAACTCGGCCGCTGACCCAATTCGGGGATTGACCGGATCTTCCGGTGACGCCGGACGGGATAACCAAAGTCAAGGATGGGACCGGGGCGGCCGGAATACCCTGGGCATAATATACGTTGCAAGGGAAGTAAAAGGACACCCGGATGAAACTCACCGACGCCCTCAGGGGGGAACACGCCGTCATCTACCAACTGTTCGACCACGTGCGCGAGACGATTGCCGGGAGCGACGACATTCAGGATATCCGCAATGCTGTCGCGGTCATGGAAAGGATCCTGCTCTCCCATGCCCAGATCGAGGAACGGCTACTGTTTCCAAACCTGGAACCCCACCTCGGGCAGATGGGGCCCCTCGAGGTGATGCGCGCCGAACACCGGGGCATCGACGAGCTTTTCGACGCCGCCAAGCAGGCAACCGACGTCGGCGCCCTGAAATCCGTGATCGGGGAGCTTCTCGACCTGGCCCATGATCACTTCGCGAAAGAGGAACACGCATTGTTCGCCATGGCCCAGCAGTTCCTCGACGAAACGGAATTGACCGCCCTGGGCGACGAGTGGGCGGCGAGCCGGAAGGTCGCCCTTCAGGACGGCGGCTGCATGGGTTGTTGACGGGCGGTTTTCCGTACCCGTCGACGGCGGTTTGATGTTACCCTATTAGGGCTTTATCGACGGAGGGGAGATGGTGAAAATGGCTCGCGAAGCGAAGAAGACAGCCAAGCGCACCAACAAGAAGAAAACGGCGAAAAAGGCACCGAAACGTCCGCCTCGGCCCGGCACACAAGGCACGCTCAGTGTCCTGGATGGCGCCATGAAGGACATCTTCCGCGAGGCGTTCCTGAGCAGGCCGTAGCCTCAGATAATCTTCTCGATCGGCAACTCGAGAATGCCCTCGGCACCGGCGGCGTTGAGCTTGGGGATGAGAGAGCGGACGAGATGGCGCTCGACCACGGTCTCCACCGCCAGCCAGTCGGCATCGTAGAGGTGGTTGACGGTGGGGGCGTGGAGGCTGGGCAACAGCTTGACCACCCCGTCGACCTTGTCGGCGGCAACGTTGAGCTTGAGCAGGACCCTGCCGCGGGCGGCCAGGGCGGCACCCAGAAGCATGGCGACCTGGTCGATCTTGGCCTTCTTCCACGGGTCGGCGAGGGCCTGGCGGTTGGCGATGAGGATGGTGTGGGTCTCGAGCAGGTCGCAGACGATGCGCAGGCCATGGGCGCGGATGGTACTGCCGGTCTCGGTGATCTCGACGGCGGCGTCGGCCAGTCCCTCGACGACCTTGGCCTCGGTGGCGCCCCACGAGAACTCGACCTCGGCGTTGATGCCGCGGTCGGCGAGATAGCCGCGGGTGAAGTTCACAAGCTCGGTGGCGATCTTCTTGCCTTCCAGGTCCTCGACAGTCCTGATTTCGGAGTCCCGGGGCACGACCAGCACCCAGCGCGCCGTCCTGTCCGAGGCCTTGGAATAAACCAGGTCGCACACGGTCTCGACATCGGCGCCGGTATCCATGACCCAGTCGAGGCCGGTAAGGCCGGCATCCAGCGTGCCGCTGGCGACGTAAGGCCCCATTTCCTGGGAGCGCACCAGGGCGCAGGTCATCTCGTCGTCGTCGATGGACGGGAAGTAGTTGCGCGACCGGGTGCTGATGGTCCAGCCGGCGTGGGCGAAGAGGTCGATGGTGGCGGCCTCGAGGCTGCCCTTGGGTATCCCCAGACGTAACTGCATTCATTTGTCCCCATTGGCGGTTCGGGCCCGCATGTTAGCCACTTCGGTGATTTTGGGAAGGGCCGATCGGGGCAAAGCCTTGACCTGGGTCAACGCGGGGGGCAATGCCGGGGGCTAAGCTTGAGCAAGGTTCATACAGATACGGGACAGCCAACATGATCGAAGACCTGGAATGGGACGACAAGTACCTGACGGGAATTGCCGCCATCGACCGCGACCACAAGAACCTGTTCATCATCCTGCAACAGCTCAACAACCCCCGGGCGGGCACTGTGGATTTCGCCGACCTGTTCGACCGCATGGTCAACTACGTCGATACCCATTTCGCCGCCGAGGAGGACATGATGCTGTCGTTCGGCTATCCGGACCTGGAAAACCACAGGATCGCCCACAAGGAACTGGCCGCCACCGTGCACCAGATGGCCGACCTCTACCATACCGACCCCGGAGCGGTCTCTCACGACGAGGTCCTGGGCTTCGTCACCAACTGGCTCGGCAACCACGTGCTCAAGGTCGACATGGACTACGTGCCCTACCTCAAGGCCGCCGGAGAAAAACCGGGGGGCTGAGGCTCCCTTCCCACTTCCCTCTTGCTCACACCACCTGATGGAGCAAGTCCTCGCCGCGGGCGAGGCGCCGGGTGTTGTCGACGGCGACGGCGAGGCTGCGGCGGATGGTCTCCTGGCTGAGCCAGGCGACGTGGGGGGCGAGAACGACGTTATCCAGTTTCAACAGAGGATTGCCGGGCTCGATGGGCTCGACGGCGAAGACGTCGA
>JAJFIG010000538.1 GCA_021775195.1 Rhodospirillales bacterium
ATGGACCTGATGAAGAAGGCCGGGATCAAAAAGCTGCCGACGAACTGGGGCGAGGTCATCGACACCTGCAAGAAGCTGCGCGCCAGCGGCATCAAGAACCCCGTGTTCTGGGGTTGGAACATCACCGGCAACTGGTTCCTGCAGGCGCTGCTGTGGTCGCAGGAGACGCCGATCATCAAGGACGGCAAGATCAACCTCGGTGGTCCCGCCGGCCTGAAAGCCCTGGAGACCATGAAGGCCGTTTTCGACGGCTGCAAGATGAAGAACCTTGCCTGGAAAGCGGCGCTCAAGTCGTTCTCGGCTGGTGAAATCGCCATGATGTACTGGTCGACGTCGGCGCTCGGTGCCGTCGAACGCGCCAAGGGCGACTTCGAACTCAAGACCAACGAGTTCCCGGGCCTCAAGGGCTGGCCCAAGGGCCTGCCGGCCGGTGGAAATGCCGCGCTGCTGGTCTCTACATCCAAGGATCCGAAGCGCCTGGAAGCGTCTTGGAAGTTCCTGAAGTTCATCACCTCGGGCGTTGGTGCCGCCGCGGTGGCGGAAACCACGGGTTACATGCCGCCTAACAAGGCCGCCAATGAAATCATCCTCAAGGATTTCTACAATCGCAACCCGAACAAGAACACCGCGGTGCGCCAGTTGCCGCTGCTGCGGGAATGGATCGCCTATCCCGGCGACAAGGGTCTGGCGGTGACGCAGGTGCTCTATGACGCCATGGAGGGCATTCTGCTCGGCGACCATGATGATATGAAGAAGCTGCAGGCCGAGCTGGTCGAAGAGATCAGCGAAATGCTGCCCAGGTAAGCAGCGGTCCTTGTTCCTCCCTGGGGGGGCCTAGCTGGTTTGGATTGTGCCGGCCGGGTCTCCCCAGGAGCTTTCGATGATCTCAACGAAGCCCTTCGACTGCTTGACGGGCGTCGGCACCGTTGGCGAAGTCCGCGTCCATATGAGGCGGCCCCGCGTTCCATGAGCGACACCTTCGATTACATCATCTGCGGCGCTGGCTCGGCCGGGTGCGTCCTGGCGAACCGGCTTTCCGCCGATCGGCGACGGAAAGTGCTGCTGCTGGAAGCCGGCGATCGCGACACCAACCCCTGGATACACATTCCCGTCGGTTATTACCGCACCATGCACAATCCCAAGACCGACTGGTGCTACGTCACCGAGCCGGACCCGGGGCTCAACGGCCGGCGCATCACGTGGCCGCGCGGCAAGGTTCTGGGCGGCTCCAGCTCGACCAACGGATTGATCTATATCCGCGGCCAGCGCGAGGACTACGACCACTGGCACCAGCTCGGCAACGACGGCTGGGGATTCGATGACGTGCTGCCCTACTTCCTCCGATCCGAGGGACAGGAACGTGGCGCGGGCGCCTTCCATGGGGCTGATGGCCCCTTGAAGGTTTCCGATCCCCGCATCCGGCGGCCCATCTGTGATGATTTCATCGCCGCGGCTGAGGGCTTGGGCGTGCCGCGGACGGACGACTTCAACGGCGCCGACCAGGAAGGCGTCGGCTATTTCCAGGCCACCATCGACAAGGGACGGCGGTGCAGCGCGGCGCGCGCGTTCCTGCGCCCGGTCCTGGGGCGGGCGAACCTCGCGGTCATCACCCAGGCCCATATCGAGAAGGTCATATTCGAAGGGCACCGTGCGGTCGGTGTTCAATTTCGAAAGGACGGCCAATCATCGACCGTTCGTGCCGAGGCCGAAGTCATCCTTTCCGCCGGCGCCATCGGCAGTCCGCAAATCCTCGAGCTTTCCGGCGTCGGCGCGACCGACCATCTGCGATCCTTCGGCGTGGACGTTGTCCTCGATCTGCCCGGTGTCGGCGAAAACCTTCAGGATCACCTGCAGGTGCGCAGCGTTTACAAGACCACCCGGCCGATGACCCTCAACGACGAGGTCAATAACCCGCTGCGCAAGATGTGGATCGGTATCGAATACCTGCTGCGTAGAAGCGGACCCATGGCGATGGCGGCGAGTCATGTTTCGCTGTTCACCCGCTCAGCACCGGAAGTGGCGACACCCGATATCCAGTTTCACTTCCAGCCGTTGAGCGCCGACGAGCCGGGGAAGGGCCTGCATCCGTTTTCCGCCTATACCTCGTCTGTCACCCAACTGCGCCCCGAAAGCCGGGGCTCGGTCCATGTTCGCTCGACCGACCCCACGGATCATCCGCGAATTCAACCGAACTACCTGTCAACACCGCGCGACCAGGTGACGACCGTGGCGGCGCTCAAACTGTCCCGCGAAATCTGTCGCCAGCCGCCCCTCGCGACGCAGACGGAAAGCGAATACCTGCCGGGCCCGGAGGTCGAGGGGGATGCGGCGCTGCTCGACTATGCGCGCAATACCGGCGGGACCATTTACCACCCGGTCGGCACGTGCAAGATGGGCACGGGGATCGACGCCGTTGTTGACGCCCGCCTGCGGGTCCGGGGCCTGGAAAGACTGCGCGTCGTCGACGCCTCGATCATGCCGGACATCGTTTCCGGTAACACCAACGCACCAGCGATCATGATCGGCGAAAAGGGTTCGGATATGATCCTGGAGGACAACCGATGCTGATTGCGCAGATTTCCGATCTTCACTGCCGCGAAGCCGATGCCCCGGCGATGCTGGGGTGCGACAACAACCGCAACATCGCCATCGCCATCGAACGCCTGAACGCTCTGTCTCCGCGCCCCGATGTGGCCATCGCCACGGGCGACCTGACCAGTGCCGGGCGGCCGGAACAGTACGCCGTGCTCGCTACATACCTGGCGGCGCTGGAAATGCCGCTTTACCTGCTGCCCGGCAATCACGATGAGCGCGGACCGCTGCTCGAGGCGTTCGCCGGGCGATACGGCCTCGTCGACGACGGCGGCGATTTCGTCCGCACCGTCATCGATGATGGCCCGATGCGGCTCGTCTCCCTCGATACGTCGGTTGCCGGACACCACCACGGCGCCATCGCCGAGGAACGCGCAGCGTGGCTCGACGAATCACTGGCGACGGCATCCGAAAAACCGACCCTGATCTTCACCCACCATCCGCCATTTGAAACCGGCATCTGGTGGATGGATCGGATCGGCATCCTCGACGGCCTCGACCGCCTCGCCGGGGTGCTTGGCCGTCACCGCCAGGTCATCGGCATGGTGGCGGGGCACCTGCATCGCACCATGCACGCCACGTTCGCCGGCGTGCCTGTGACCATCGCCCCGACGACCTGCTATGCCGTCGATCTCGATATCCACGATGAAGCACCGCCGCGGGTGACCAACGAACCGCCGGGGTTCATGCTGCATCGATGGACCGGCGACACGCTGGTCTCACACACCGTGTTTCTCGATGATCATGAGACCTACGATGTGGTGTCGATCTTAAAGGATTGGCCGGCCCGCTTCGAGCGCATGCGCGATCGCCAACCGGTGCCCAAGGCCCTGGGAGCCATCGAATGACCGCTCAGGGTCATCGCCGGATATCAGCGGCCTAGGCTCAAGGCGTCTCCCGGCCGGTGGCAATGCCGCTCGGCCGGATCTCCCCAGGAGCTTTCGATGACGATGGGTTTCACTGCTCCCCGGGGGCGCCTGATGGCGCGGTCGACGGCGTTCGATGGCCTGAACCAATCCGTCGATTCCTTGGTGGGCGTCAGCGCCGGAAGGACGGCGAATATTCGCTGCTCTTGAAGCTTTTCACGATCCCGTCGATCAACGGCAAATACTTGTCGAAGGTCGCGGGAGCGTCGATATAGACCAGATTGCAGACCATGGTCATGCCGCCGAGGGTGTAGACCCGGGCCTTGAGAGGCCGGCCGTCCCGGTCCTTGCCGGTATAGGTCTTGACGTAGGTTTTGCGGGTTCCCTCGCCGTGGCGCTGTTTGCGGAGAGCCTGGCAGTGAAAGGGACTGGGCGCGGCGCTGGTCTCCACCGCCTCGCCCGGTGAATGCTCCGGCATCAACGCGCCAATAACCCGGTCGGCCGTCGCCAGGTAATCGCTTCCGGTAAGCGCGGTGACGGGCATGCCCTGGACCACGACCATGAACGAAAGATCTTCCGACAGGGCATCGGGGCCGGCCTCGACCACAAGCAGGCCACCTTCGCGCTTCACCGTCGCCGGCTCGACTGCTGCTTCGAATGCGCTCCAGCCTGGCGGCAGTTCCAAGGAAAAGAACGTATCCAGGTAATAGTCCCGGCGCTGGGAGATGCGGATCTCCGGGCTTTTGTAGACGTGTGAAATCCGGCTGGGGTCGAGGGCCGATACGGGGGTGACCTTGAGGCTCTTCTCAATCCGTTCGAAGACCGGCGCGTATTTTTTGAAGAGCGCCGGAGTGGAGGCGGAAAAAGACAATTCGATGAGCAGGCGGTCATTGAGGACCGCTATGTGGTCCCTGCCGTTCGGTTCCGTCGCTTTCACTTTCTTGCCGTTTTTCCAGACCGTTTCTCCTGATTTAAAATAATAAAACGCTCTTTGACCCGAAAGCCGGTCAAAACCCTTTTCATGGACGATCATCGCGAAATTCTTCCAGCCGGCGACCAACACCTCAACCCAGCGGTCGAGGCTTACCGGCTTGGGAAGATCGTGCAAATTCATTGTGATCCCGATGGTTTCCGACGCCTTGTTTTGCGTGGCCTTCGTGCGACCCCATAGGCTAATTCGGGCAAAGGGAAAAAAGAGCATTTTCCCACCCTTGCGAAATCGGAACCCGCGTTCGCTGACGTCATTTTCCAGCTCCCAGCCCGCGGGCTGCTCGAACGACACCACATGATCGGCGAAGGCGGGCGGCGTCACCGTCTTCCACGCGGGCTCCTCGGCCCGGGCGGAAAAGGCGGCGACGGCGTAAAGGAAAATGAAAAAAGCCATTGGCACTGCACGCATGATCGTCTCTCCCTTTGGCCACGCGCGCAAACCGGCTTAGGCCGTGGCGCGAGACCCCGGCCCGCGAAAGAGGAGCAGAATACATGCTTACCGAAGGTGGCACATCCCCTTCGGGTCCGGCACAGGCGGCGGGGACAAAGGAAATGGCCGGTGGGGGACCCCTTACCGCGCCAAGGACGGCCAGTATTCACTGCTCTTGATGCTTTTGACGATGCTGTCGATCAGCGGCAGCGACTTGTCGAAGTCCGTGGGGTTGTCGACATAGACCAGATTGCAGACCATGGTCATGCCGCCGGCAGTGTAGACCCGGGCCTTTACGGGGCGTCCCTCCCGGTCCTTGCCGGTATAGGTCCTGGCGTAGGTTCGGCCGGTTCCCTCGCCGTGGCGCATCTTGCGGCGGGCCTGGCAGAAATCCGAGGCGGGCAGGGCGCTGGTCTCGACGGCTTTGGCGGCGCCGTGTTCGGGCATCAACTTGGCGATAGCCTTGTCTGCCGTCGCCAGGTAGTCGTTCCTGGATAGGGCGGTGACGGGCATGCCCGAGATCATGACCAGGAACGAAAACTCGTCGGAAACGAAATCGGGCCCGGCCTCGACCACAAGCAGGCCGCGTTCCCGCTTCGCCGTCGCATGTTCGAACCTCTCTTCGTCGGTGCCCCAGCCCGGCGGCAATTCCATGGAAAACGAGATGTCCAGGTAATAGTCCCGGCGCCGGGAGATGCGGACGTTAGGGCTTTTGTAAATCTGTGAAACCTGACTGGGGTCAAGGGCCGACACGGGCGTGACCTTGAGGCTTTTTTCGAATCGTTCGAAGACC
>JAJFIG010000539.1 GCA_021775195.1 Rhodospirillales bacterium
GCCCGCGGCAACGTGTGGAACGTGGATTTCGACGCCGCCATCCCCGATGGCATGGAGTCCGGCCATTTCGGCGGCTGGGTCTACGAGCGCGAGGATCAGCTTGTCGAAGGGACCGTCCGCTATGCCCATGGCCGGGTGCAAAAGGCCGACGAGCGCATCCGCGCGCCCGGAAACAGCGGCTTCCGGGAAATCCAGACGATGGTCAAGACCTTCGCCAGCTACGGCTGGATGGCCCGCGCCGACCAGCTCATCCGCTACCAGGACGTGGAAGGCCAGATCGGCCGCCTGGAAAAACTGAAGAAAAAGTCCTACCGCAAGAAACTGAAGGTCAAGTTCATCAAGGCCGGCGTCACCGAGGCCAGCGCCCAGGCCATGGTCGATTCGCTGGCCAACCGCACCCGGGTCCTGCGCCGGACCATGAAGAAGGACTCCATGTTCGGCAACGGGCCCATCGATCTCTCGTTCCTGTTCGGGAACCCGGCAAACGACACCATGCTCGCATCCAACCTGTCCCTCCGCGAGGCGGCATGACCCGGACTCTCCGCATTTTCCTGGCGGCGATGCTCCTGGCGCCCGCCGCAACCGTCGCCGAGGAGGCGGTGGTGGGCAAGGTGGTCGCCGGCGAGGGCGGCTACGAGGTTCCCGTCGAGGTCACCAACCGGCGCTCGGCGGCGGTCCGCCGGGTCACCGTTTCCATCACCGAACGCCCCCCGGGCCTGACCAACGTCACCATCTCGCCGCCCATGATCGACAGCCTGCCCGCAGGTCAGACCGCGATCTTCACCGTCCGCTTCGACGTCGCCGCCGGCGCCCGCCCCGCCAAGCGCGCCGAGATCGCCTTCCGCATCGCCGCCCCCGGCGTCGAATTCGATAATCCCAGCCCAAGGATGGCCATCGCCATCGTTCCTGGCGCCGCCCCAACCGCCAAGAAGAAAGGAAAGCCGGTGGCGGAGGATCATCCCGTCGTCTATCGCCTCGTCCGGGTCAGCGGGGCGAGCGAGGAAAATCCCCTGCCGCCCTCACGCCGAAGCCGCAACTGCAGCAATGACTTCAAGCCCGGCACCGCTGGCGGTACGGTCCGCTGCGAGTATTCGGGCATGAATATCAAGAAGGCCGCCGTGACCCTTCGCTTCACCGAATTCCCGCTCGAAATAACGGCGGGCCAACCCGAATTCGAGATCAAGGGCGAGGTCCTGTGGCGGCCGGTCTACGACAAGAACAACCCCTGCGTCACCCCAACCGACAAACAGACGGCAGACGCCAAACCCTACCAGCTGGCCGCCCGCCAACGCTGCGTGACCGGCGGCATGAATGCCCGGTTGCAGGACAGTACCATCGTCGCCCGCAACGACGGCACGGCGCCGTTCACCGCGCGCTACAAGCTTATAAGGAGCGTTCATCTGCAGGCGTTTTATTCCTATCGCTACGCCGCGAGCTGGGACCTGCCAGGCAGCCCCCGACAGATTTTCCTCAGGCCCAGCGACACCGTGGTCACCGACGAACGCGGGTTCATCGTTGGGTTCAAGAATACGAATGAAGCCTCGAAAAAATATAATATCAAAGCTCTCAACGGCCTTACCAATGACCAATGGGTCCTAAGACTGGCTCTTCATAATCGCTGGGGCTTTATCGCGCTTTACTATCGGCCGGTTCTGGCCGGTGGCGATTATCTCAAGGACGTTGCCCAATACCAGGTTCCGCGCGACATGCTCGACGGGCCCAAGGTTGCTTCCGTCGAAAAGAAACCCGGTGGGAAGGAAGACAAGGGCGGCGGGAAGACGGGCCCGGCGACCGGCGGCGGCCGCAAGGGCACCGGTGGGGCAGGCCAGGTCGCCCGTGTCGACCCCGCCCGCGTCAATCCCCGAAGCCGCGACGCCGGGGCCCTGATCAAGGAGTGGCTCGGCGTCGCCGAACCACCGGTCAACGCCAGGGGTGGCAATGCCCGCTACGACCAATGGGGGCGGGTCGTCGGGCTGGTCGCCGGCGCCCGAGCCACCACGGCGATACCCCCCGACACCGGCGGCAGGACCCCCGGCGAATTCGCCTGGTCCCTGCGCGATCAGCTCGATTCCCTCAACCACTGTACCCTCGGCACCTACGTCAGCCGCAAGCTGAGTGCGCTGCCCATCGACGACTGCGTCGGCGCCGGCATCCCGCCCGGCCTCGTCGCCCTCGGCAACGTCATCGGCATGGCCGGCAAGGCGGCCAAGCGGCAACTCTTGGACCAGGGCTTCAAGGTGGCGCTGAAGCTCGGCCCCCGCGCCGCCCGGCCGAACCAGTCCTTCGCCGTCCGCAGCCAGTCGCCCCGGGCCGGCGCCATGCTCGGCGAGGGCGACCGGGTGTCCCTCGTCGTCTTCGCCAAATATGCCAAGCGGATCGCGGTGCCCGACGTCTCCGGTTTGTCCGGCGCCGCGGCGCGCAAGAAGCTGACCGACACCGGGTTCCGGGTCAAACTGCGCTCGGGCAAGGCCCCGGCCCGGGCCGAGGATGCCTTCCGGGTCATCAGGAGCGAGCCCGCGGCGGGCGGAAAGGCGGCCAACGGCACCACCGTCGTGCTCACCACCTACGGCCCCTTCGACGACCGGGTCAAGCTGCCCTCGGTGATCGGCCAGACGGCCGAAGCGGCCACGGAAGCGCTCCGCGACCTCGGCATCGATCCCATGACGTCGATCGGCCGCAAGGCCCGCTCCCGCGACCAGGAAGGCAAGGTCTACGCCCAGAAGCCCGCCGCCGGGATCACCATCACGCCACGCCAGCGGGTGACCCTCAGCTACTACGACCGCTACGTCTTCAAGGGACCCATGCCCAACCTGGTGGGACTGACCCGGGGCGAAGCCAGCCGCCGTCTCGCCGACATTCGCCTCAAGGCCAGCGCCAAGGTTTCCGGCGTCGCCCCCAGCCGGTCGCAGACCGGGCGCGTCGCCAGCCAGAACATTCGCCCCGGCACAACGGTCACCGAGGGCGACCGCGTCAAGCTGGTGTTTTATGGCGAGAGCGCCGAGGAGCGGGTGGCGAACACCAACTGTCGGGGCCTCCCCGGAACCGAACCCCGCTGGGACCCGGGTTCCAGCCGCGCCGGGTGCGACTGCAAGGCCGGTCTTGTCCCGGCCCAGGACAGGAGGAGTTGCGTCCGCCCACAACGGCCGCCGGGCGGCGAATTGCGGCCGGTGGTGACCTCCGGTCGCGAGCGCTGCCACGTGCGGTCCGGGTCCGGTGGCCTGAACAACCCCGATAACATCTTCTTCCTTGCCCGCGTCAGGAAAGCGCGGCCGAACGGACTCCGGGACTATCAGTTCTCGGCTGCCGACCAGAAGGTCCCCGTTTTCGTGCAGCGCGGCCGCAAGAGACTCCGCGACTGGGCCGGCCGCATCGGCGCCGA
>JAJFIG010000540.1 GCA_021775195.1 Rhodospirillales bacterium
GCCGCCGGCAAGTCCGTCGTCGCCCTCACCGGCGCCGGTGTCAGCACCGATTCCGGCATCCCCGACTACATCTCCGGGGCCTGGCTCAAGCCCGGGGTTCCGGTGACCGCCTATTCCTACGAGCGCTTCCTGTCGTCGCCCCAGTGCCGGCGCGCCTACTGGGACGCCTGTGACGATTTTCGAGGCGTTGTCGAGGCCGCCCGCCCCAACGGCGGCCATCGTGCCCTTGCCGCCCTGGAGCGCGAGGGCTGGTTGACCGCCACCGTGACCCAGAACGTCGACGGCCTGCATCAGGCGGCGGGTTCACAAATGGTGGTCTCGCTCCATGGGCGCATCAACCGGGTAAGCTGTTTGAGTTGCGGCGCCGCCAGCGACTGGCCGCCCGCCGCCACCTGGCAGCACTACGACCTCCACTGCTCGGCCTGTTCGGGCCTCATCAAGCCCGCCGTCATCGCCATGGGCGAGAACATCCCCCCCATCGCCTGGCAGGCTGCCGAGACCGTGGTTGCCGACTGCGGCGTCATGGTTGTCGTCGGTTCCCAGATGGCGGTGTCCTCGGCTTTCGAGCTTCTGATGCGCACCCGCCAGGGCGGCGCCAGCATCGTCATCGTTTCTCTCGATCACACCGAGGCCTACGCCTGGCCCGGCGACAACGTGCTCTCTTTCAAGGCCGAGGCCGTCCTGCCCGCCCTTGCCCTTCTTTTGGACTGCCCCGTCACTCCTGAAAGTCGCTGAAACCGAAGGTTCAGCCGGCTATGCCGAAGACCTCCGAAGCCGGGCGCCGGACGATACGTCCCGGACCCTTCCTGCCCGTGAACCCGACCTTGTCGAAGTATTCCAGGAGTTCGATGGTCAGGTTGCGCCCGATGCCCGAGCGGTCCCGATAGCCGGCGGCGTCGAAGATCCCGTCGCCGTCCTCGGTGGCGAGTTCCTCGGCGATGGCGGCGAGATCGCGCACCGCGTCGGGCGGGAAGAATCGGTTGCGCGCCACCGGATGCACCAGCCCCAGCCGCGCCACCCGGGTCAGGAAACGCTCGACGGCTTTCGGTTCCAAACCCAGGTCCTGGGCGATCTCGCCGACCCGGGGCGGCCGCAACACGCCGCCGTCGAGCAGCGGCGACACCCGTGACCATAGTGCCGCGTCGGCGCCGCTCAGGGTCGGGTGGTGTCCGGGGCGGCTGAGATGGGCGCCCATGACCGAGACCTCGCCCCGCCCGGCCGCGTCGCGCACCAGATCGTGGAAGGCCGCCGCCGGGACGTGGCGGAAGGCCTTGCGCCGCAATTGCTCTTCCCCTGGTCCCGGGCTTTGCGGCGCCTCCCGGTGCCAGTCGTCCAGCCGCGCTGTCAGAACCGCGCCCAGGTCCGACCATTGCCGTCGCGAGACCAGCAGGGGCGCGTCGGCGGCACCGGTGCGGACGGCGCCGCTGTCGGCCAGTACCGCCTCGGCGTCGCTGTCGCTCAGGTTCCAGGCCAGGGCAAAGCGCTCGAAGTCGAGGGGCGCCGCCGCCTGTTCGAGCAAGGCCCGCAATGCCGTCTCCGGGTTATCCTGGGCCATGGCGGAAAGCCAGGCCAGGCGTTCGGGGCGGGCCCGTCCCCGCGCCGGCGGGAAGGGGTCGATGACCTCGCCGCCGCCCATGGTGCGCCGCGCCGAGCGGTCGCGGAGGATCAGCCGGTCGCCGCGCAGTGCCCCGATGTCCTGTTCCAGTACCAGCTGCACGGTGCCCCGGTCCCCCGGAGCGATGGTGTTCCCGTCGAGCACCGCCACCCGGGCCATCACGTCCGCCGCCCCCAGGTGAAGGTGGACCGGGGTCCGGCTGCGCAGCGGCCGGGGTTCGCCGGCGAGCAGGCGCAGGCTTACGTCGAGGCGCCGGGTCGGCGCGTGCGCCGCCTCGTCCACCAGCCAGTCGCCGCGCCGCACGTTGTCCAGGTGAAGGCCGGTCCCGGTCAGGTTGAGCCCCAGCCGCTGGCCGGTGCCGCCGTGTTCGCTGTCCCGGTTCTGGGCGTGGATCGCCCGCACCCGCACCGCTATCCCCCGGGGTGACAGTACCAGCCGGCTGCCGACCTCGACGGCGCCGGCGAACACCGTGCCGGTGACCACCAGGCCGGCGCCGGCAACTGTGAAACAACGGTCGACGGCGAGCCGGAAGCGGCCGCGCCGCCGCCGGCTTTGGTGTCCCCGCGCCGTCTCCTCGAGAAGCTGGCGAAGCTCGTCGACGCCCGCTCCCGTGACGCCTGAGACCGGCATCACCGGGGATCCGGCGAGGGCGGTCGGCGCCAGCAGCGCCTCGATCTCGCGCCCGACGGCGTCGACGCGGGCGGCGTCGACCCGGTCGGTCTTGGTCAGCGCCACCGCCCCGGCGTCGATTCCCAACAGGTCCAGGATCGCCAGGTGCTCCGCCGTCTGCGGCATGGGGCCGTCGTCGGCGGCGACCACCAGCAGCGCGTAATCGACCCCCGCGACTCCGGCCAGCATGTTGTGGACGAAGCGCTCGTGCCCGGGGACGTCGACGAATCCCAGCACCGGTCCGTCGGGCACCGGGTGGTAGGCGAAACCCAGGTCGATGGTCAGGCCCCGGGTCTTTTCCTCGGGCAGGCGGTCGGTGTCGAC
>JAJFIG010000055.1 GCA_021775195.1 Rhodospirillales bacterium
GATGTTGCCGTCGGCGTCGGGAATGGGGAACTTGACGGTGAGGAAGGTGTGGACGCCGTCCTCGCGCTTCCACTCCTCTTCTTCCTCGACGGTCTGGCCGGTCTCGATCACCGCCTTGTCGTGGCCCATGAAGGCGTCGGCGGCATCCCTGGGGAATATCTCGGCGGTTGTCCTGCCGCGGGCCTCGGCGTCGGTGACGCCGAACAGGTCCTCCGACAGGCGGTTGATCAGCAGGTAACGCCCGTCCAGATCCTTGATGTGAATCTTGGCCGGCGAATGATCGAGAATGGTCCGGTATCGGGCCTCGCTCTCGCGCAGGCGCGCCTCGGCCCGCTTGATTTCGCTGATGTCGCTGATGACGAGGACCGCACCCCCGCCGGCCAGACGTTGTTCGTTGAGCAGAAGCCAGCGACCATCCTGGCGTTCCATTTCGAAGGGTTCGCCGGGATTGCGGTGGCTCTCCATGCGCTCGGCCAGCCATTCCTCCTCGCGGCCCGCGGAATCCGGGACGAGTCCGGCCTTGATGGCGGCGCGCAGGTGATCTTCAAAGCGGATGCCCGGCTTGCACCAATCGGCAATGGGCCGGTTCAGATCCCGCCACGCCTGGTTGCTGAGGACGACGCGGTCGTCGGCATCGAAGAGGACGAAGAGTTCGGACAGACCCTCGACGGCGATGGCCAGGTGTTCCTGGGCGGACCGGGCCCGTTCCTCGGCCTCGACCTGCGCCGTGACATCGGAACAAATACCCCGATAACCCCGGAAACGGCCGATTTCGTCGAAGACCGGCTTGCCGCTTACCGAAAAATGCCGGATACGCCCGTCCCCCGGCAGGAACTCGTAACGGAATTCGCGGAAGGGCCGCCGGGCCTCCAGGTCCGCCAGGTGGCGGTTCCAGTGCGCCTCGTCGACCTCGCCCGCCCTCACCTCACTGCGGGTGCGCCCCAGAACCTCTTCCTTGGGAATGCCGGTGACCTCGGTGAACCGGTCGGAGAAGTACGAAAAACGCAGATCCTCGTCCATTTCCCAGACCCAGTCCCCCGACGACTCGACGATGTCGCGGAAGCGGTTCTCGCTTTCCCGCAGGAGCGCCGCCGCCTGCTTGGCGTCGGTGATATCGCGGCCATAGACATTGAGGTACCCCCCGGTGCCGCCCTGGCCGGGCACCGGACTGATCAGCAGCGCAAAGGAATGCTTGCCGAAGGTCCGTTCGACCTCGCGCGGGGCGCCGTCCTCGAAAGACTCGGACAGGACCCAGCGCAAGCCCTCGGGCGCCCGTTCTCCGACACCGAAACCGGCCGCTTCCAAAAAGATTCTGCTGGCATCGTTGGCATAGGCAAGCTGGCCATCCGGAGCGAACCTCAGGACCGGGCTGGGGTTTTCCTCGGGAAACTTGGCCAGATCCCTTACGTTTTCCTCCGCCTTTTTGAGGGCCGTGATGTCGACGAAATTCATGGCGACGCCGCCTTCGGGCGTGCGCACCTCCTTGATGATGTACCAGGTCCCGTTGGTAAACCGGCGGATGATCTCGCCCGAGGGATTGCGGTGCTGTGCCACGCGTTCCTGGAAGAATTCCTCCTCGCGGCCGATGGCCTCAGCGATGACCCCCTGCCTGATGTTGGCCCTTAGCAGTTCTTCGTAACTCCATCCCTCCTCCAGGGCCTCCCGGGCGCTGGGGTAGAGACCGAAGTATTCGTCGTTGGCCAATACCAGCCGGTCATCGGAATTGAACAGGGCGAACCCCTCGCGCATGCTTTCGACGGCACCGCGCAGACGCTCCTCGGCCCGGCGATGGGCCTCCTCGGCTTGGCGGCGTTCGGTGTTTTCGCTCGCAAGATCGACATACTGGCGTTTGAGAACTTGATCGGCATGACGGACGATCAGGAACAAGGCGGCGTAGATCAGAATTGAGATAACCAGGATGACGGCGATCAGCTTGATCGTCGAATCCTCGATCCTGGCGACCGTGGGGGTGACGTCGGAATAGAGTTCGAAGACACCCTCTCGTTGGCCGCTGGCGCCGTAGACCGGAATGTAGCTTTCGACGACATCACGGGCGTAAACGGTGCCGGAGAAAGCGGCAAAGGTGTCCCGGTGACTGAGCTTGCTCTTGGGCTGGCCATTCTGTGCGGCGTGGAGGAAACCGGGATTGTCACTTCTTGTCTCGCCCATCTGAGCCGGTTCGGAGGAATAGACCGTGATGCCGTCGAGGGAATAAATCTTGATCTTGAGCACGGGGAGACCGGTGGTGAGTTCCGTCAGGGCATCGTGTATGTCCCCTGTCAACGGACGGTTGCGCAGGGAATCACCGTCAAGGTGCCCCGCCGAACGCAGGAAAATACCGAATTGGGGCCAGAGGGTATTGGCGAAGGACCGGGTCAGGGTGACGTTCTCTTTTTCGGTGAATTCGATCATCTCCGCTATCTCGTTCTGGCGATAGAGATAGGCAGTGAGAATGCTCGCCACGAATACGACCGCGGCGCTGGCAATGGAGAAGTAACGGAGCAGCTTGAACATCTATAGCAGCCTGGGCCTCAGAGCCCTCCCCTTCGCCCCGTCGAAATCCCTGCCTGGGCCGGCGATGAGACGGTGAAAATAACCCACGGTCGTCCCCTTCTCTTCAGCCCAGCAGCACCGGTTACGAAGCAAGGGGCGACCCGCTTCGCACATCCGGTGCCAGTTCATGCATTTTGGACTCCAAGAATTAACATTTTGCTTATGGGTGATCTCAAGTTAATTGTTATTTTCTAATATGTTATGGAATCACTGCGGGAGGGATAGCCGGATAGAGAGATAGGCTCGAATTTCGCTTGGAGCAGTATGCGCGAACCCCGGAACAGGAATCGTGCTCTAGGCGGTACCGGGACTCGATCCCCAGCCGGCCTGGGACAGTATGCCGTCCATGGTGCGGGCGATGGCGTCGGCGTCGCCGACGAATTGGAGCCCGGCGCGGTCATCCCGGCTCCAGACGACCCTGGCGCCAACCCCGGGCCCGAGGATGTCCTTTCCGCGGCTGCGAAAACCGCCGATGCGGGCGACTTCCAGGGCGAAGGCGGCACCCGATTCGAGTGGTTCAGAAGCGCGGACCATTGCCCCTTGGGGCGATACGTCAAGGACCGAGCAGTCGTGTATGGAGTCGCTGCCCGTGAGAATACCCGACAAAAACGTTTCCATTCGGTGCTGGCGCCGGCGTTCGCCGGTAGCGGGCCGCGTTGGCGGTTCCACTGGCCGGGGCCCATGGGCCGGCCGGCCGTTCCGCCACCCTTGTCCGGGATGGCTGATTTCATCATGGAGCAACTGATAGGCCCGGTTGACCGTCGGCCCGAACAGGGGATCGGCGCGGCTGACGAAGGCGGCGTCGATCGCGGCCCAGTCGTCGAGGGTCAGGGCCTGAACAGCGGCGGGAAAGAAACGCTGTTCCTCCATCTCCATATGACGGTGGAGAAAGCCCATGTACTCCCGCGCCACCGCGACCACCCCATCGGAACCAAGTTCGGAGTCGCGGCGCAAGGTGGCGATGGCGGCGGCGAGGCGGCGGACGACGGCAGCCAGCCGGCGGTGTTCGTCCTCGAGATCACCAATGTCGCGGGCGGCGGCGGGATCACGGTCCCGCAGCTTTTTGTAGACCCGGTCTTCCTTGGGGTGGTGGCAAAGATCGGGGTAGTTGAGGGAGTATTCGACGATGCTGCCGAGGAGATCGAAATCGGCCCGGCCGCCGGCAGCCAGTTCGACGATCTGCCGGTCCAGGACATTCAGGAGCTTGACAAAATTACCGTGGTCATTGCGCAACAGGCGCATGATCTCGGCCATACCGGTCTCCTCCCGCCCCCGCGGATGCCTGAATGATACCAGAGTAGTGGGTTATGTTCCAATAATCGAATTCAGGTGGGAGGGATAGTAGCGCCGACCTATTGCTCGCGCCCAGCGCGGGAGAAGCTGCGCACCAGGGGTTCGACCATGTAGTCCAGGGCCGTGCGTTCAGCGGTAACCAGGAAAACCTCAGCCTGCATGCCGGCCTTGAGTGCCGAAAGATCGAAGGCCTGAATGTTTCCGGCCGGCACGACGCGCGCAGTAAAATAGGCCTCTCCGGTGACAGGATCACTGACCCGGTCGGCGGACACCGACGTGACCTTGCCGTTGAGCATGGGCGTGGTGCGGACGCTGAAGGCGGTGAGCCGCACCCGCGCCGTCATGCCGGCATAGACGGCGTCGATGTCGGTCGGGTCGACGCGAACGTCGATGACCAGGCGATCCTCCTCGGGCACCAGATCCATGAGCGCCTGGCCGGGCTGGACGACGCCGCCGGCGGTGTGTACCTGAAGCGCCACCACCCGCCCCGACTGGGGCGCGGTGACGCTGGTGCGCCGGCCAACGTCATCGGCGGCGTGAATTTTTTCGCGCAGGCCGGTGATCTCTCCCTGCACCAGTTGAAGCTGCTCGGTGACCTGGTTGAGGTGCTTGGAGCGCGGCGACGTGAGCTGCAGCTTGACCTCGTTGATGCTCTTCTCGGCACGGGCGATCTGGGCCAGATAATCGCCGACCTCGCCGGAAATGGCGGCGGACTGGCGCTGCATGGCGAGCAGGCGGGTCTTGCTGACGACGCCTTTCCTGAACAAATCGTCGAGGGTGGCGATTTCCTCTTCCATCAGTTCAAGCTGGCGGCGCCCGGCGGTGACCTGGGAGCGGAGACCGGTGATCTCCCGGCGGTGTTTCTCGACGCGCTGGCGGAGAATGGATTCCTGGTTGCGGATGCGGCCGTCGCGGGAGTTGAAAATGTCGATCTCGCCGGTAATGATCTTGCCAACCTTGGGATTGTCGGCACGCTTCAATAGCTCGTCGGGGAATTCGATCTCCTTGGCGCCGTCCCGTTCGGCGACGAGGCGGGCCTGCAGCGCCATCGCCGTGACGTAGCGCCCGTTGAGCATGTCAAGGTTGCCCTGGGTGTAGGTGTCGTCGAACTTGACCAGAACCTGTCCTGCTTCAACTCGATCGCCCTCGGAAACAAGGATCTCCTTGATGATGCCGCCTTCCAGGTGCTGGATGGTCTTGCGGCTGGTCTCGACGCCGACGGTACCGTGGGCGATGGCGGCGGCGTCGAGCTGGGTATTAGCGGCCCAGACTCCGGAACCGACAATGAAGAAGGTGATGATCCCCCATCCCAGCGCCCGCCAGGGACGAAGGACCAGGTTGAGACCGGTATCGGCGGGGATGATCAGCCGCTGTGTCCGGTCGACGGCCGCAGTTCCGTTGGAAGGGGCGTGGCCCCCTTCATCGGCATGTTGCCCCTTTCCATCCTTCTTGTCCGCGACGTGAGTGGTTGTGGGCTGGGGACGTCCAACGGTTTCCTCGGCCGCCGCCGGCTTAGCGGACGGTGGCGGATCGTCACGGAGCACGGGGCCGCAATTCAGCTTCGGCTCCTTGCGCCGCAACCAGTCGGGGCGACGCAACGCCTCGTCCGGATCCGACCGCCCGGAAATCCGGGGAAACCGAGGAAACCGGGGACGCCTAACCTTGGCGTGCTGGCGGACCGCATCGGTGACGCCCGCCAGCAGGGACTTGGTGGGGGATGAGGCCGCGGACAGCGGCTTGGGGCCGGAGACGATGCGTTCCCCGGCGGGAGTTGGAAGGGAGTCGACACCACGTTTGCCGTCTCCGGCCACGCCGTCCACGGCCGTCGGCCCGTTGGACGCCTGTACCGGCGAGGGATCGGCGACCGGGGTGGTGGTTTCGGTGTCCCGAGGCTTGGCAAGGCGGTCCCTGACGGCGGTGACGGCATTCGCGACCAGACCAAAACGCGGGCTCGCGGGTTCCTCCGCCGGAACCTCCTCGGCGACGCCCTTGCCGATCCGTCCGCGCAGGGCGGAAAGTTGGGCATTACCGGTTTCGGCGCTGTCGCCCACCCGGTTGCGCAGGGCCGACAGGGAACCTTCCCTGGGAGCGGTCTCCTGCTCGGAGTCCTGGCCGATGCGGCTCTTCAGGTCTGAAAGAGTACTCATGAGGCTCGGGCCTCCGTTTTGCGTGCCTTGCGGGACTTGGGTTTCGATGTCGCCTTTTCGTCACCCGAAGGAGCCGGGGCGGCGTCCACGGGTGCGGCGGCGGCCGGGGGGGGATCGTCCGCAGCCGGGGCTGGCGTGGATTTGGGCGCTGGTTTCGACGCCGGCTTGGGCGCCGTATCGGGCGTCGGCGGGCCGGCGTTGGTGAGGACGGTGAGGTCGGCACGCTTGCTGCGCTCGACGACGCGGCCGATTCCGTTCTCGAGAACCATAACACGGTTGGCATGGGCCATGACGCTGGGGCGGTGGGCGACGATCACGGTGGTGGCCCCACCGCGCTTGAGATCCTGGATCGCCGTCATCAGGGCCTGGACACCGTCGGCGTCGAGGTTGGAATAGGGTTCGTCGAGAACGACGAGCTGGGGTTCGCCAAAAAGCGCCCGAGCAAGAGCAACGCGCTGGCGGGTGCCCACCGACAGCATGTCGGACAAGCCGCCGACGACGGTGTCGTAACCCTGGGGAAAGCGTAGTACGAGATCATGGATGCCGGCACGCCGGGCGGCCTCGACTACCTTTTCGGCGGGAGCGTCGGTGAAGCGGGCGATGTTTTCGTGGATGGTACCTGGCAGCAATTCCACGACCTGGGGAACGTAGCCGATGTGACTACCGAGATCGTCGGAATTCCAGTCGTAGATATCGGCACCATCCAGGCGCACCGTTCCCCGGGCTGGCTTGGCAACACCGATCAAGGTCCGTACGAGACTGGACTTCCCGGCTCCCGTCGGCCCGGTGATGCCGAGAAGCTCACCAGGGTTTACGGTAAAGGCCAAATTCTGGAAGACCGGTTCATCGGCGCCGTCGAGGACAAAGGCCATCTTGTCGACCACCAGCTTGCCCCGGGGCCGGGGCAGGACCAAGCGCTTGGCCGGGGGGACGAAGTTCTCGAGGAGGTCGCGGATGCGCTGGAAAGCGAGGCGGGCGGAGAGCAGATTGCGCCAGACGCCAATTGACTGCTCGACCGGAGCCAGGGCTCGCGAGAGCATGATCGACGTGGCGATCATGCCGCCGATGGTGAGGTCTTCGCGGACCACGTAAAGGGCGGCGAGACCGAGGATCAACACCTGGAGCCCGAGGCGGACGAACTTGCTGACTGCCATCATCGATCCGGCGCGGTCGCTGGCCACGGCCTGGTAGCCCAGCGCGCGGGCGTTCTGGTCCCTCCACCAAGCGGACAGGGTCGAGGCCATGCCCATGCTTTCCGCCGCCTCGGCCTGGCGGACCATGATCTCGCCCGCCGACATGCTGGCGACCGCCGCCGTATTGGCGGCGCGCAGGGGTCCGCGGGTCAAAACCTCGTTGAGGCAGGCGACAAAGATCATCACGAGGGCGCCAACCAGCGCCGTCATGCCAAGGGTGGGATGGATGATGAAGATGAGGGCAATGAACAGCGGCACCCAGGGGGCGTCGAGGATGGCGAAAATACCGGCGCCGGTGAGGAAATTCCGGATATTGGAAAGATCACGAATGGACTGCATGGACCGTTGCCGGGAGCCACCGGCCCCGCCCAAGGTGGCGGAGAACAACTCGGGCCCCAGTTTGGCGTCGAGCCAGAGCCCGATGCGCACCAGCATGCGCGAGCGCACGAACTCCAGGCTCGCCATGATGACGAAGGCCAGGAAGGCGGCCACGGTCAGGACCAGCAAGGTGTCCTCGCTGCGGCTGGTCATCACCCGGTCGAAAACCTGGATCATATAAATGGGAACGGTCAGGACCAGCAGATTGATACAAAAGCTGAAGATCCCGACCGTGCAGAAGGCGGACCGGCAGGCCTTGACGGCCTGCTCCAGTACCGATCGATGTTCGTTGGGGTCCGTTATCAACCTTTCCTCCGCTAGCATGCCCGTGGGGCGGGCATGCCCTTTCCGGGTCCTCTAGAAGACGAAATCATTGGTCGTGAGATCGGCCATGGCCACCCCGACCAGGACGACGGAGTCGCCGCCGCCGAAGTCGATGGTGGTGTCGCCGGCGAGGCTCTCGGACATGCTCAGCGAAGCAAAGTCCGGGATGCCGAGTCCACTGACGTCGACCTTGTCGGCTTCGCCCGCACCGAGACTGACCGGCATGAAGTCGAGGACGGTGTCCTGGCCCATGCCGGAAATCATGACGAAGGTGTCGTCACCGGTGTCGCCGAAAAGGATGTCGTTGCCGAAGCCACCGTTGAGGACGTCGTTGCCGCCGCCGCCATCCAGGGTGTCGTCGTCCTGGTTGCCGTTGAGGGTGTCGTCGCCGATACCGCCGTTCATGGTATCGGCGCCCATGCCGCCGGTCATGACGTCGTTGCCGTCGTCGCCGAACATGGTGTCGTTGCCCATGTTGCCGTGCACGGTGTCGTTGCCGGTACCGCCATGAAGTTCGTCGGCATGGTTACCGCCATTCAGGGTGTCGGCGCCGGCGTCGCCCCAGAAGACGTTGGCGCCGACGAAATCGTTGAGAACATCGTCACCATCGCCACCGAACAGGGTGTCGTCACCCAGGTTGCCTTCCAGGGTGTCGTTGCCGAGACCGCCGGTGATGGTGTCGTTCTCCCAGCCGCCGTCGATGGTGTCGTTGCCGTCGCCACCGTCGATGACGTCGTTCTGGCGGCCACCGTCGATGGTGTCGTCGCCGCCCATGCCGTTGATGGTGTCGGCGCCGTCGAGGCCACTGATGATGTCGTTGCCGATACCGCCGGTCAGTACGTCGGCACCCGCGGTCCCGTTGATGACCTGATCGGGCGTGCTGGCGATGAAGTTGGCGAAGGTATCGGGTCCGGTGAATGCCGGGTCGATGACCCAGGTGTTGCCGGCGTGCTCGACAAACTCGATCGCGTTGCCGGCATAGTGGCCGACGAAGCTGACCGAACCGCCGAGGGCGAACTGGAACACCAGGTCGTTGCCGACCTGGGCCACCGAGGTCACCGCGGTGACGGGATCGACACCTTCGAAGCGGATGGTGTCGGTGCCGGCGAGATCGGTGATGGTGTCGG
>JAJFIG010000541.1 GCA_021775195.1 Rhodospirillales bacterium
CAATCAAACGGTTCAAGGTCTCTCGGAAGCGAGTCAGAAAATCGGCGAGGTGGTGAACCTGATCAGTGATATCGCCGGGCAAACAAACCTACTGGCGCTCAACGCGACCATCGAAGCGGCACGCGCCGGCGAGGCCGGCAAGGGCTTTGCCGTCGTTGCCTCGGAAGTAAAGAGCCTGGCCAACCAAACCGCCAAGGCAACGGAGGAAATTGGCGCACAAATCTCGACCTTGCAGACCGTGACAACCGATGCCGCCGGCGCGATCGCGGGCATCGGTAAAACCATCGATCCGATCCGCGAGATCGAGATTTGTGCGCCAATTTCCTCCGTTGCCTTGGACGTCTGCAAGGCCAGATTCTTGACCTCGCTGGCGACCACGGCAAAGCCCTTGCCGGCCTCCCCGGCCCGCGCCGCCTCGATGGTGGCGTTCAGGGCCAAGAGATTGGTCTGCTCGGCGATATCCTGGATCAGACTGACAATTTCACCGATCTTCGAGGTGGCGTCGGCAAGGCCCTGGACGCTGTCCTTGGTCTGGTCCGCCTCGCTCACCGCCTTGTTGGTGATCTCCGAGGAACTGGTCACCAGCCTGCTGACCTCGCCCACCGACGCCGTCAACTCCTCCGTCGCCGCGGCGACGGACTGCACGCTTTCCGATGCTCGCGACGAAGCCGTCGACACCTCGTTGGCGGAATGGTTGGTCGTTTTCGCCGCGTTGGTCATGTTTTCGGCCGTGCTCAGCATCTCGGTGGCGGCGGAGGCGACGGCATTGACGATATCGTTGACACCGCTTTCCAGGTCATTGGTCAGTTGATTGAATGTATCGACCTGCTTGCCCATGGCCAGCGTCGCCGCGTTCATGGAATCGGCGGTACGGCGGAATTCACCGCTCAGTCCGCGAAGCTGGATCAGGCGATAGAACTTCTCGTGGCTGACGTAGTCCATGGACGCGCCGGCCTCGCGCACGAACGCATCGGTGACGTCGACGGCGCGGTTGAGGGACCGCTGCATATCGCCAAGGGTGCCCTGCACCCCGACCGGAGCGACCCGAGCTTCGAAGTCGCCCGATGCGATGTGATCGCAGACATCCACTGCCCGTGCGACTTCCCGTTCGATGCGGGTGAACTGCAGGGTCGAAAAGACCATGCACGTAACCGCAACGAGTGCCAGGGGCGCGAAGGCGGTTTCGGCGACGGCGGCAAGATCCCCGCCGACCAGCCGCAACGCCAGGGCCGTGCCGAGGAGAACGACGCCGGTGATGCCGAGTACCGTACCGAGAAAGAACGGCGACCGCAGCGAGCGGTCAAAGCGCAAGGATGAATTCATCGTACTCGACCCCTTCCTTGTCCAGGAGATCAACGACCATGGTGTAGGAGTTTTGCAGCCCGGCCTTGCGGTCGGGTTCGCGCTCCTCCTCCTGGCGCAGGAGCTTGTAGAGCTCGGCGGCCTTTTCGATGGCGTCCCGGTTCGGCACCCGTCGGTTTGAGTGATAGCCGACGATATTGCCGTTTTCGTCGAAGCTCGGCGTCACGTGGGCAAAGACCCAGTAGTGATCGCCGTTCTTGGCCAGGTTGACGACATAGGCGAAAATCTCGTGTTTCGCCTCGACCGTGTCCCACAAAAGCTTGAAGACACAGCGCGGCATGTCGGGATGCCGGATGATGCTGTGGGGCATGCCGATCAGTTCGCTTTCGCTGTATCCGGCGACGCGCTGGAAGGTTTCGTTGGCGTAGGTTATGCGGCCGGTCAGGTCTGTTTTCGAGACCATGAACTCGCTTTCGTCGAAGGTCCGTTCGACCCCCGTTGGTTGGACCACGCGGCTCAGTTTTTGTTGCGCCGGCTGTTTCTCTGCGGCGCGGCTAAACCAGGTCCCTGGATTCAGGAAAGCCATGGGTGCCCCTCAATAAGTTGTTAGCAAACGGGCCGGTTCCCGTCTTTTCGGGAACAGTTGGACGACTCTAGAATCCCTTCAATTAATAAGGGATTAATTCTGCATACTCCGTAATGGGCTTTTTGGGCCGTCGTCAGCTGGTTTTGACCCGGTTTGCGGGGCCGGGACTGAGAATCCGCCAGGGATTCCGCCCGGCCGCTGCTCATGGGAAAATTCCGGTTACAGACGGCCGCGGTCGTGGGGCCGGGTAAAATCCACCGCCGGGCCCCTGGGCACGATGCCGGTCGGGTTGATGGTCCGCTGGCTGCCGTAATAGTGGCCTTTGATGTGGTCCATGTTGACGGTGCCGGCGACCCCGGGCACCTGGTAGAGCTCGCGGGTATAGTTCCAGAGGTTGGCGTAGTCCCAGAGATGCCGCCTGTTGCACTTGAAATGGCCGTAATAAACGGCATCGAAGCGCACCAGTGTTGTGAACAGGCGCCAATCCGCCTCGGTGATTCGCGCCCCCGTCAGGTAGCGCTGCTTGGCGAGCCGCGCTTCGAGCTCGTCCAGGGTCTCGAACAGCGTCCCGGCGGCCTCGTCGTAGGCCTCCTGTGTAGTGGCGAAGCCCGCCTTGTAGACGCCGTTGTTGACCCGGTCGTAGACGACGGCGTTGATGGCATCGATCTCGGCCCGCAGGTCCTCGGGGTAGAAATCGATACCACCGTCGCCGAACGCGTCGAAGGCGCTGTTGAACATGCGGATGATTTCCGCCGATTCGTTGCTGACGATGGTCCCGGTTTTCCGGTCCCAGAGCGCCGGCACCGTGACCCGCCCGGTGTAATCGGGCCGCGCCCGGGTATAGACCTGATGCATGTAGCTGGCCCCGTTCACCGGGTCGGCACGATCCGCCACCACCCAGCCCTGTTCCAACATGTCGGGGCCGGCCACGGTCAGCGAGATCACCTCGTCCAATTTCTTGAGGGTGCGCAGGATCAGGGTCCGCGATGCCCACGGGCAGGCATAGGAGACATAAAGGTGATAGCGCCCGGCCTCGGCCTTGAAGCCGCCCTCGCCCGTTGGACCGGGGTTGCCGTCGGGGGTGACCCAGGAGCGGAAAGCACTGTCCCGGCGCACGAACCGCCCGCCCGTGGATTTTGTGTCGTACCATGCGTCCTGCCAGACGCCGTCGACCAGAAGGCCCATGGTCCGTTTCCTCCGCTCCTACGCCGACGCGTAAAGGTCGATGTTCTTCAGCCGCCGCGGCCGCTTGCCCTCGAGGATCTCCATGATGTTGACCAGGGTATCCTGTTCCACCCGGTCGAAGGCCTCCTTGGTCCACCACGCCAGGTGCGGGGTCAGGATGACGTTGTCCCTGCCCAGCAGGGGATAGTCCGGCGCCAGGGGCTCGTGGGGAAAGACGTCGAGGCCGGCACCGGCGATCCAGCCCTCGTCGAGGGCCCGCACCAGGGCATCCTCGTCGAGGATGGCGCCCCTGGAGACGTTGATCAGGAATGCGCTCTCCTTCATTGCCCGGAACGCGGCTTCGCCGAGAAGCCCCCGGGTTTCCGGCGTGTGAACGCAATGCACCGAGAGGAAGTCCGCCCGCGCCAGCAGTTCGTCCAAGGATACAAGGGCCACGCCTTCCGCCCGCGCGACGTCCTCTCCGACGTAGGGGTCGCAAGCGATACGCTCCATGCCGAAGCCGCCGCCCCGGCGCCCCATCGCCTGGCCGATTCGCCCCAGCCCCAGAAGCCCCAGGGTCTTGCCCGAAAGATCCAGGCCCAGGTACTGGGGCAGCGGCCACACCCAGCTTTCGGCCCGCATGACGTCGTCGATGCGCCTGAGGTTCCGGGCCAGGTCGATAAGCAGGGCGAAGGCGTGGTCGGCGACGGTGTCCGAGCCGTAGTCCGGGCAGTTGGCCACCGCCACCC
>JAJFIG010000542.1 GCA_021775195.1 Rhodospirillales bacterium
TCGGGCGGCTATATCGTCATCAACCCGACCGAGGCCCTGGTCGCCATCGACGTCAACTCGGGCCGCGCCACCCGCGAGCGCAACATCGAGGAAACAGCGCTGCGAACCAACATTGAAGCGGCCGAGGAGGTCGCCCGCCAGCTGCGCCTGCGCGACTTGGCGGGCCTCATCGTCATCGATTACATCGACATGGAATCCCAGCGCAACCAGACTCAGGTGGAACGCCGCCTCAAGGACAGCATGCAGGGCGACCGCGCCCGCATCCAGTTGGGCCGCATCAGCCCCTTCGGCCTGCTTGAACTGTCCCGCCAGCGGCTGCGGCCAAGTCTGATCGAAACCAGCTTCGAGCCCTGCATCCATTGTGGCGGCACGGGTGTGCGCCGGTCCATCGAATCAGCGGCCCTGGTCGTGCTGCGCGCTATCGAGGAGGAATGCAACCGGCGCCGGTCCGGCAGCCTCACCGTTCACGTGCCCACCGCGGTCGCCCTGTACATCCTCAACCAGAAGCGCGCCGCCGTGGGCGACATCGAGGCCCGCAGCAACCTCACCATCCTGCTCAGCGCCGATGATTCCCTGATTCCCCCCGATCATCGCATCGACCACGTGGCAGCGGCCAGGAGCACGGCTGAGCCGGCGCCCGCCGAGGACAAGCCACGGATTGATGACACCGGCGGCGCCCCGGCCGAGGAAGAGGACGGCAAGCGCCGGCGCCGGCGCCGCTCGCGCCGCCGCAAGCGAGGCGACGAGGACCGCCAGGCCGCGCAACCCGAGGCGACCGAAGATTCAGGTGAGGAGGTTGTTCCGGAAACCGCCGAAGTGGCGGACGACGCGACCCCCGAAACCTCCGCCGACGGCACCGAGGAACCCACCGCCAAGCGCCGCCGCCGTGGCCGCCGTGGTGGCCGCCGCCGGTCGCGCAAGTCCGCCGAGCAGCGCGCCGCCGAGGAACGTCAGGCCGATGTCCAGGAAGGTGTGGAACAGGGGGACTCCGCCGAAGTGGTTGAAATTCCCATAACCCTGGCATCCACGGAAGAACCCGCGCCGTCGCCGGACGAGGCCGCTCCGGCTGATCCCGCGGTAACCGCCGGCGACCAAACCGGGACCGAAACGGAAGCTTCGCCCGAGGCCGCCGAGGCCGCGGTCGATCCGGCCCCGGCGAAGGAGAAACCGGCGGCCAAGCGGGCAACCAGACAACGCCGTACGACGAAGACAGCCACCTCCCGGTCCCGTACCAAGAAGGCCGCCGACAAGGACGGCGCAACGGAAGCCAAAGACACCAAGAAAACCAAGCAATCCGCGGACTCCTCGGATACCAAGGAAGCCAAGAAGAAACCGGCAACTCGGCGCCGCCGTACGGCCAAGACCGCCGCAAAGAAGGCCGAACAGCCCGAAACTACCCCCGAGACCGCCCCTGAGACCACCGAGGTGCCGGCCGAAATCGTCATGCCGTCGGACTTCGACCTTCCGGCGCCACCGGAGACCCCGGCGGCGGCATCCACCGACGACAATTCCAGCAAGACCGTCGTCGTCGACATCGGCTCACAGGAAGATGGGGAAGAGCCCCGCCGTGCCCGCACCGGCTGGTGGCAGCGCCTGTCCAAGTAACCGGACGGTCGCCCCCGCCCGCTAGCGCAGCCAGGCCTGCAGCCGCCGCGCCGCTTCCGCCATGTCCTCGGTATCGCGGGCAAAGGAAAAGCGTACGAAGTGGCTGCCCCGGTCAGGGTCGAAATCCACCCCCGGCGTCGTTGCCACCCCAATTTCCGCCAGCATGCGTTGGCAGAAGCCGACGCTGTCGTTGGTCAGGTGTGCAACGTCGGCGTAGAGGTAAAAGGCTCCGTCGGCGTCGGCCAGCTTGTCGAATCCGGCCTTGGGCAACTCCTCCAGCAACAGCGCCCGGCTGCGGGCGTAACGGGCGACGTTGGCGTCGAGCTCGTCCCGGCAGTCGAACACGGTAACCGCCGCGTGCTGGGACAGTGTCGGCGGCGAGATAAACAGGTTCTGGGCCAGGCACTCCACCGAGCGCAGCAGCGGTTCGGGCACAACCATCCAGCCAAGGCGCCACCCGGTCATCGAGAAGTACTTCGAGAAGCTGTTGATGACGATGGCGTCATCCGTGAACGCCAGCGCCGTTTGCGCCGGCGCGCCGTAGGTGATGCCGTGGTAGATTTCGTCGGACACCAGGCGGATGCCCCGCCCGGCGCAGTAATCGACCAGGGCCTTGAGCCCGTCGCCATCGATCATGGTCCCGGTGGGATTTGAGGGGCTGGCGATGATCAGGCCGTCGAGGGCGCCGTCAACACGGTCGAGTACCGCCGGTGTCGGCTGGAAGTTGGTATCGGGACCGACCGGCAGATCGACGGCGTCGATGCCCAGCGCCCTCAGAATATTGCGGTAGGCGGGATAGCCGGGCGCCGCCAGGGCAACCCGGTCGCCGGCGTCGAAGGTGCTGAGGAAGCTGAGTATGAACGCCCCCGACGACCCCGTGGTGATGGCGATGCGCCCCGAATCGACGGCAACGCCGTAGGTCTCCTGGTAGTAGCGGGCCAGTTGCCGGCGCAGCGGCGGAATGCCGAAGGCGTCGGTGTATCCCAGCCGGTCCCGGTCCAGGGCCTCCTTGGCCGCCACCAGCACCGGCCCCGGCGCCCCGGTGCCCGGTTGGCCCACCTCCAGGTGCAGGACGTGTTCGCCGGCGGCCTCCCGTTCGTTGGCCGCCCGCATGACGTCCATGACGATGAACGGCGGTACGGTCCCTCGGCGCGA
>JAJFIG010000543.1 GCA_021775195.1 Rhodospirillales bacterium
CCACCAGTTTCACGGTGCTTCTCCAGTACCCGGAAATCATAATGCCGCGCGAGCTCGACACCGTGCCGGTCTTTCATTCCACCGCCCTGCTGGTCACCCTGGTGCTGTCGGCCTTTACCATCCTTTTCGGCACTCGCCACATCGACGTCAGTGAAAAACACGAAGGCATGGTCGTCGCCATCGCCTTCGAATCCCTGGTCAAGATTCTGGCCTTCCTCGCCGTCGGGATCTTTGTCACCTTCGGCCTGCACCAGGGGTTTGGCGACCTGTTTGCCAAGGCGGCGGCGGCGCCCGAGGTATCGCGTCTGTTCACCGCCAGCATGGCCGGCAGCTACGGCCAGTGGGTGACCCTGACTATTTTGTCCATGGCGGCAATCATCTGTCTGCCGCGCCAGTTCCAGGTCACCGCCGTCGAGAACCACAACGAACGGCACCTCTACAAGGCGGTCTGGCTGTTTCCGCTCTATCTTCTGGTCATCAACATTTTCGTCCTGCCCATCGCGGTCAGCGGTCTGCTTCATTTCCCCGGCGGGACCGTCGACGCCGACACCTTCGTCCTTACCGTACCCATGGCCGAGCGCCAGGAGGCTTTGGCGCTTTTCGCCTTCATCGGCGGCCTGTCGGCGGCCACCGGAATGGTCATCGTCGCCACCATCGCCCTCAGCACAATGGTGTGCAACGACCTGATCATGCCGGTGCTGTTGCGCCTGACCTGGCTGCGTCTGACCGAGCGCGGCGACCTCACGGGCCTGTTGCTCGTCATTCGCCGCGGCAGCATCATTTTCATCCTCATGTTCGGCTACCTCTACTTCCGCTATACCGGGGAATCCTACGCCCTCGTCACCATCGGCCTGGTCTCTTTCGCCGCCGCTGCCCAGTTCGCGCCGGCCATCGTCGGCGGCATTTTCTGGCGCGGCGGCACCAGCGCCGGCGCCTTGAGCGGACTCACGCTCGGCTTCCTGGCATGGATCTACACCCTGCTGCTGCCCTCGTTCGCCCGCTCCGGATGGCTGCCCGTGACCTTCATCGAACATGGCCCCTTTGGCATCGATATTTTGAAGCCCTATGAACTGTTCGGTATGCAGGGTTTCGACCACCTGTCACACGCCCTTTTCTGGAGCATGCTGGTCAACATCGGGGCCTATGTGGCGGTCTCGGTCATGGGCCGCCAGACCGCCATCGAACGTATCCAGGCGGCACTGTTCGTCGACGTCTTCCGCCAATCGGGCGAGGGCAGCGGCTCCCGGTTCTGGCGCGGCGAGGCGACGTTCCGCGATCTGTACGGCCTCGTCGTCCGTTTCGTCGGCCGCGAACAGGCCGACCGTGAATTCGATGGCTATGCCCGTAGCCGCGGCATCAACCTGAGCCGGCTGGATGACGCCGACGCCAACCTCGTGAGTTTCACCGAAACCCTTCTTGCCGGCGCTATCGGCGCCGCCTCGGCCCGTGTCATGGTGGCCTCGGTGGTCAAGGGCGAGATCGCCAGCATCGAGGAGGTGATGGAAATCCTCGACGAGGCCTCCCAGGTCATCGAATACAGCCACCAGCTGGAGGAGAAATCCCGTGAGCTTGAATCCGCCACCGCGGACCTGCGCGGCGCCAACATTCGTCTCCAGGAACTCGACCGCCTGAAGGACGATTTCCTATCCATGGTCAGCCACGAACTACGCACGCCGCTGACCTCCATCCGCTCGCTGAGCGAGATCCTTTACCAGAACCCCGACCTCGACGTCGCCGAGCGCAGCAACTTCCTCGACATCATCGTCAAGGAGAACGAACGCCTGACCCGCCTCATCAACCAGATTCTCGATTTTGCCAAGATGGAGTCCGGACGGATGGAATGGCGGATGGCCGACATCAACACCCGCGAGGTCATCGACGAAGCCATCACCGCCACCCAGAGCCTGCTCACCGAGAACGCCATTCACCTCGATGTCGACATGCCGGCGCATCTTCCCGACGTGCGCGCCGACCGCGACCGTTTGATCCAGGTCATCGTCAATCTGTTGTCCAACGCGGCGAAGTTCTGCGACGGCCCCGATCCCCGGGTCGAGGTCCGCGCCGAGTGGACCGGCCAGGACGTCCTCATCGCCATCGCCGACAACGGGCCCGGGGTACCGTACGGCGCCGAAAGGCGGATCTTCGAGAAGTTCCAGCAGGCCGACAGCAGCCTCACCGGCAAGCCCAGGGGCACCGGCCTGGGGCTGCCAATCTGCCGCCAGATCGTCGAGCACTTCGGCGGCCGCATCTGGGTCGACAATACCCCCGGGCGCGGCGCCAGGTTCTCGTTCACCGTTCCCAACCGGGACACCTCCCTGCCGGTCCTCGGTGGCCGCCTGGCATCTCCCGGCATGCCCTAAGAAAAACCGCCATCTTTGCCGGTTTGTAAATCTTATCTTCCATGCGGGCCTCCGCAATAAGTTATTGTTTAATAGTGAAAAAATAGCCATTATTCGGTCACGAGCCGGCTCGATTGTGAATGGTGTAAATTTCACTACACCATGGAGGAGGCGCCATGGCCAAGGCCGCGATGCTGGGCAGCAAGGTCCGCCACTTGCGCCAGAAGCGGCAGCTCGCCCAGATCGACATGGCCAGGAGCCTGGGCATATCGCCAAGCTACCTGAACCTGATCGAACACAACCAGCGCCCCCTGACAATTCCGTTGCTGCTCAAGCTGGCCAGCGCCTTCGACATCGACCTCCAGGACTTTTCCGAGGACGAAGAGGCCCGCCTCCTGGCCGAATTGACCGAACTGTTCGGCGATCCCATGTTCCAGGACCAGGAACCGGTGACCGAAAGCCTGAGCGAGATCGTCGCCACCGGCCCCGGGTTGTGCCGTGCCATCCTTGCCCTCTATCGCGCCTACCGTAACGCCCGCGACGACATCCAGACCCTCAGCGACCGCCTGACCGACGAGTCCTTCCTCTCCACCTCGGCCCATGAATTACGCACGTTGTTGACCTCCATCCGGTCCTTTTCAGAGATCCTTCACGAACACGAGGACATCGACGCCGAACAGCGCCAGAAGTTCGTCACCATCATGGCCCGGGACAGCGGCCGCCTGACCGGTGTCGTCAACCAGATGCTCAAGTTTGCCAGTGCCGATGGCCACCGCCCGTCGGGCAGCGACGCGCCGCCGGGCGAGGACGTCACCGATTTCATCCACGATCACAACAACCATTTCCCCGCCCTTGAGGATGCGGCCGATGCCTTTCGCCGCGACGCCAAACTTGGTACCCCGGTCGCCTATGCCACGCTGGTGGATATCCTCGATGCCGATCATGGCGTGCGTGTCGAGATCGTTCCCGGTGGCCCGGACCCCGTTCTGCCGCGCCGATTCGACGCTGATGGCCTTGTCCTTCATCTTTCCGAAATTCTACCTCCGGCCAGCCGTTGTTTTCAGGCTGCCCGGAAGATCGGACTGCTGTCGTTGGACTCCTTGTTCGCCGAACAGCTCACCGGGTCCCGGCTTTCCAGTCCCGGTGCCCAGGACCTGGGCCGCGGCGTCCTCGCGGACTATTTCGCCGGCGCTCTGTTGATGCCCTACGACGTCTTTCTCGAAAGCGCCCGTTCGCTGCGTTACGACATCGATCTTCTCGGCCACCGCTTCGCCTCCAGCTTCGAGCAGACCTGCCATCGTCTGGCGACGCTCCAGCAGAGCGGGGTCAGCGGCGTACCTTTCCATTTCCTCCGCCTCGACATCGCCGGCAACATCTCCAAGCGTTTCAGCGCCTCGGGCCAGAACATTCCCCGTTACGGCCGGATCTGCCCCCGTTGGGCCATCCACGCCGCCTTCCTGGCTCCCGGACGCATCCATCGCCAGGTTGCGCGCATGCCCGATGGCAGCACCTATTTCAGCATTGCCCGCACCGTGATCAAGCCCGGCGGTGGACATCGCGAGCCCAAGAGCTACTACGCCATCGGCCTCGGGTGTGAGGTGTCCCAGGCCCGCAACCTGGTCTACGCCGATGGCATGGACCTGGACGACACAGGCGCCGCCGTACCCGTCGGCATCACCTGTCCACTCTGTGAACGGACCGACTGCCGCCAGCGCGCCTTCCCGTCCATCCTTCCACCGCGCACGGGTCCTCGCGCCGGCGACGACGACGTGTCGGCGCAATTCACCGACGACGGAATCTGAGGAAGCGGGAAGGCCCGGGCTCTATTTAGCCATCTTTTCGAGTTTTTCGGAACGGATCGTATTCCGGCCCAGCGCCGCGTCGTCCTTGGCGTCCATCCCGAAGGCCACCGCCATCAGCTGGCTATAGAATACCACCGGGATGGCGAAATCGGTGCCGAACTCCTTGTTGATGGCGTCCTGGTACATCTCGACGTTGGTCTGGCACAGCGGGCAGGGGGTGGCGATGACGTCGGCGTCGGCCTCCTTGGCCGCGTCCAGGATTTCCTTGATCAGGTGCAGGGTCTTTTCCGGGCTGATGACCGAGACCGCGCCCCCGCAGCACGCCGTCTTGACGTCGAAGTCCACGGCCTCGGCGCCGCAGGCCTCGGTGAAATCGTCGAGGAATTCGGGATCGTCGTAGGTGTCGTAGTTGCCGCCGCCGTCCGTATTGGCGAACGGGCGCACCGTCTGGCAGCCGACGTAGCCGGCGACCTTGAGCCCGGTGAGCGGGTTGGTCACCCGGTCCTTGACCTTGTCGATGCCGACGTCGTTGACGATCACCTCGCAGGCATGGCGGACCTGGAGGTCCTCGTCATAGGACAGGTCGCCGGCCGACAGGGCCTCGTTGACCCGTCCGCGCATGGCCACGTCCTTCTTGATTTTCTCGTTGCCGGCGTGGGTGTTCAGGTAGCACGCCGCGCACGCGGTCAGGACGTCCTGGGGACCCTGTTTCTGGGCGTTGGCCAGGTTGCGCCCGGTCAGGGCCAGATTGGGCAGGGTCCCGCCGCCGACATGGCCCACCGAGGCGCCGCAGCAGTTCCAGTCGTCCAGGGTCTCGAGCTCGACGCCGAGCTCCGGGGCGATGGCGCGCAGCGACTCGTCCAGGTGCTTGCCGCTGCCTTGCGAGCTGCAGCCGGGATAGTAGGTGTACTTTTTCCCTCGGCCGTCGCTCATCGCTCAGTCTCCCCCGCCCGTTCCTCGATTTCCTGGGCCTTGGCCAGGATCGCCTGCAGGTTCTTGGTTCCCTTGACCTTGTGCGGGGCGCCGAGATGGAGGCGTCCAGCCTTGAACATGCCCAGGGCGATCTTCAGGTTCGCCAGGCTTTTCTTGACGCCCTCGCCGAAACCGCCGGAAAAATGGTAGCGCGAGGTGACCAAGCGCTCGTCGGTGCGCCCGAACGTCTTGGCGCTCCACCAGAAGGCCTTCGAGAACCGCACCGTGTCCTCGGTCTTGACGTAGCCCATCTCCACCGCCTTGGTGCCCAGACCGCCGAGGATATAGGTCACCGGCACTCCGCGTGGGCAGCGGACGACGCAGCGGTAGCACTTGGTGCAGTTCCACAGCGTGTTGGAGGTGAGGACGGCTTCCTTCATGCCGGCCCGGATCATCATGAACAGCTTGCGCGGGCCGTGGTCCATCTCGGTGCCGATGGGGCACGACCCCGAGCACACCCCGCACTGCATGCACATCGACAGCTTGTCGCCGCCCTCGACGTTCTCGTACACCCAGCGGGCGAAACCCAGGTCGTACTTGCGCGCCGTGTCCGGTGCCGATTGCGCCATGCCCTAAAATCCCTTGAACGGATTGAAACCGATCTCGACGATCCTGTCGGCGAAGCTGTTGATTACATTGGGTACGTGACCCGAATCGGCAATGGAAATTTCCTCGACGGCGACTCGTTCCTCTTCCAGCATCAGGCTTTTCAGGGTCTCGCCCACCTTCTCCATGCGTTCCTTGGCGATGCCGCTGCCCTTGATGAAGTGGCATTGGTAGTCGTCGCCCGACTTGCAGCCCATCAGCATGATGCCGTCGAACCCCTTCTCCAGCGCCGTCGAGATCCACAGCATGGTCACCGAACCCAGGCAACGCACCGGGACGACGCGTACGAACGGGGAATACTGGTGGCGGTTGATGCCCGCCATGTCGAGGGCCGGATAGGCGTCGTTCTCGCACGCCAGGATCAGGATCCTGGGCTTCTCCGAGAACTCGTCCGGGACCTCGACGGCGCCGATCATGTCGCTGACCATCTGGACGTTGTAGTTGTCGAAATTGATGGTCCGGACCGGGCACGCCCCCATGCATGTGCCGCAGCGCCGGCACCGCGACGGATTGAGGATCGGGTAGTCGTTCTCGTCCTCGTCGATGGCGCCGAACGGGCATTCGACGGTGCAGCGCCGGCACTTGGTGCAGATATCGAGGCCGATCTTGGGCAGCGACAGGTCGCCGACCCGCGGGTGGACCGATGCCCCCATGCCGGCGTTGCGCAGCGCCTGGATCGCCTTGAGAACGGCGCCGGCCGCGTCCTCGGCCGATTCGGCCATGTCCATGGGGCGGCGCACCGGGCCGCAGGTGTAGATGCCGGTGCGCCGGGTCTCGTAGGGGAAACAGATGTAATGGGAATCCGCGAACCCGTCGGCCAGGATCGGGATATGGGGTCCCTGGCGGTATTGCAGGTTGAGGATCGGCCCACCAGGCAGCGCCGGTTCCGCGTCGCCGTCGCCGTTCCCGTCTTCGCCGCCGTCGCCGGGCGTTTGGGCTGCGTCTTCCGCCGCCGCTCCGTCACCATTGCCCCCCTTGTAGCCGGCGATCGCGATCGGGGCCTCGGGGTCGATGTCGTCGACAAGCTGGTCGGCGCCGCTTTCGGCGGCCGCGGCCTCCGGGTTGGTCGAATTGGGCACCATGCCGGTGGCCAGGACCACCATGTCGAGGCCCTCGAGCGGGATGTCGTCGCCCAGGAGTTCGTCGTCGTAGACCACCTTGAGGTCGGCGTCGACGCCCTTGACCTTGCCCTTCATGAAGATCACCCCGGCTTCCTGCGCCTGGCGGTAGAACTCTTCCGCCGTGCCTGGGGTGCGCAGCTCGTCGAAGATGATGAAGGCGCTCGCCTCCGGGTCCGCCTCGACGATCTGCAGGGCCTGCTTGATGGAAACGGCGCAGCAGATCGACGAGCAGTAGGGCAGGTGGTCCGGGTCGCGGGATCCCGCGCACTGGATGAAGGCGACCGTCTTCGCCGCCTTGCCGTCGGATTTCCGCTGTACCGGACCGGCGCCCAGCATGCCTTCCAGTTCGACTCCGGTGACCACGTCCGGCGACGTCCCGTAACCCAGGTGCCCGAGCCGGCTGGCATCGTAGGGCCGCCAGCCCGTGGCGACGACGATGGCGCCTACGGTTTCGATTTTTTCCGCTCCGCCCTGGCTCAGGGTGACCGAGAACCGGCCCGGGCTGCCTTCGGTCCGCGTCACCACGGTGTCGGGCATCACCGTCACCGAGGCGTTGCCGCTGACCTCGGCGATCAGGGCCGCGACGTCGTTGTCCTGGGGGTCCCGGTAGGGCGGGCGGAAGGGCATCCGCTTCGACCATTGCGCGGCCCAGCCACCGAGGGTATCGGAGCGCTCCACCAGCACTACTGCATGGCCGGCGCGCACCGCCTCGCGGGCGGCGGAAAGGCCGGTGATGCCGCCGCCGCAGACCAGGATCGTGGACGATGTCTCGCCCTCCGCCGACGCTTCCGGCGTCACGGTTTTTGCCGCCTGGGCAATGCCCATGCGCAGGTTGTCGGCGGCCAGCATCTGGGTGTTCTCGTCCCCCGCCGGCTGGGACCAGGCGACCTGTTCGCGGAGGTTGGCGCGGATCACGCTGGTTCCGTTGAATTGGAACCGGTCGGTCATCACGCGTCCCGAACAGGCCCCGATGATGGCCTGGTTGACGGTGCCCTCGGCGATGTCCCGGGCGATGGTTTCGACGCCTTCGTCGCTGCACAGGCAATCGTGCTGGCGGCAGGTCGGCACCTTGAGTTCCGTGCCCGCGACCTGTTCCAGGTCATCGACGCTGACGGCCTCGTCGATGCCGCATCCCCTGCACAGGTAAACCCCGGGTTTTCTTTCTTCCACCGTCCCGTTTCCTCCCAACGCTAAACGCCGCGCACCGCCTGGATTGCCTTCAGGGCCGCCGCAGTCGCCGACTGCACCGACATCGAGACGTCGAGTGGGCCGCCCGCGACGCCGGCCGCGATCATGCCGCCGTCGACGCCGTCGTCGGGCACGATGAAGCCGTATTCGTCCTGGATCAGTTCCACCGGCGGCCGGTAATCGGCGGCGGCCGTCGGCTCCATGCCCGTCGCCAGCACTACCAGGTCGTAGGGTGTCTCGTAGATCTCCCGGCTCAGAGTGTGCTCGCCCCGGATCACCGGGCGGCCGTCGTCGCCGATCTCGATGTGGCCGGGTTTCGATTTGATGAAGTGGACCTGGGGGTCGGCTTTGAGCCGGTTGTAGAAGGCTTCCAGTTTGTCGTGGGCGCGGATATCGATGTAGTAGATGTCGGCCTCCGCGTCCGCGTATTGCTCGCGCAGGTAGGCCGCGTGCTTCAACGAACCCAGGCAGCAGATGCGCGAACAATAGGGCAGGTGATTGACGTCTCGCGACCCGGCGCATTGGATCAGGGCGACCCGCTTCGCCGGCTCGCCGTCTGACGGCCTGAGGATGCGCCCGCCCGTCGGGCCGTCGTGGGCGGCCAAGCGCTCCATCTCGACGTTGGAGATAATATCCGGGCTTAGGTCGTAGGCGTAGGCCGTGATCTTGGCCGCGTCGTAAGGTTTCCAGCCCGTCGCCCAGATGATGGCACCGACCTTGATTTCGAAGGTTTCCGGTTTTTCGTCCAGGTCGATCGCCCCATATTTGCACGCCGCCTTCATCTTCTCGCCCTCGCCGTTGGCGGCGGCCTCGGGGGCGATCACGTAGCGCATGGGAAAGGCATGCTCGTGGGGAAGATGGGCCGCCCTGGTCCGGTCGAGCCCGTAGTTGAAAGGGTTCGGTACCTCCATCTCGGTCGCCCGCGCGCAATCGCCGCAGGCGGTGCACTTGGCGTTGACGTGGCGCGGCTGGGTCTCGACGGTGACGGTGAAGTTGCCGCGCTGTCCGGAAACGGCGGCCACCGTCGCCATGGTTATGACCTTGATCTGCGAGTTCTTCTTGATCCGTTGGTAATTGATTTCGAGGCCGCAGGTCGGATGGCATAGCTTGGGAAAATAGCGGGCGAATCGGGTGACCCGGCCGCCGAGGCTGGGGTCCCGCTCGAGCAGGATGACGTCGTACCCGGTTTCCGCCACTTCGACGGCGGCCGTGATTCCGGCGATGCCGCCGCCGACGACCAGGATGGTTTGGCTTTCGGGTCCCGTGTTCGCCATATTGTCTTGCGTCCCTCCCGCGCCACAACCCTATAGGTAGGCAGCCGGTCCCCTCAGACAAGCAGTTCGTTCCCCTCGGTGGTTGCGCCATTGATCGCACACCGGCGCCGACCATGACAATACCGGAAACGTCCGCCGCGATGTCCGGGGCGGCGGGGACGCGGCCTTGAAATCCGCTGGCCGGGAATCGATATGTGATCTCTACGGCCGAAACGGTGACGGCGGAAATCACCACCGGAGGAACGGGGATGGCTGAGCAGCGCCGGTATTTCGTCCGCGCCCCGGATGGAGGGGCGATTGCCGGATACGATAATCTGGAAACCGCCGAGTACGTCGCCTGCCAATACGGCGACGGCGCCCATCTCGTCGACACCCTGGCCGAGGCCTACCATCCCATGGCCCAGGAAGTGAAGGACGGCAAGCTCGCCTTCCTGCCCTTCGGCGGCTGGGACACGGGCCGGTTCGGTGTCGACAGGGACCTGATACTGGGGATCAAGAAGGGCCACGTCGCCATCGTTCATGCCTTTCTCGCCAAGGGTGCCAACGCCAACGCCCGGGACGATAACGGCGCTCCCGCCGTCCTTTGGGCCGTCGCCAGCGGCCGCCCCGGGATTCTCCGCCTGCTACTCGCCCACGGCGCCGACGCGGCCGCCCGCGACGCCGACGGAACCAGTGCTCTCGACCTGGCGCAACGCCGCGCCGCCGCCGCCATGATGGAAATTCTCGACGCGGCCGGCGGACCCGATCGAACCGCCGGCCCCGATACCTGATTATTTGCGGATTTCGTCGGTATTTGGCCGCCAACGCCTTTGACTGGCGTGCCTCCGTGTTGTATTCAATAACCTTAATATAATGAACCCCATCGTTCGTTCCTTGGCGGGGCCGGGAAGGATTTTCGGCCGCCAATACCTACGTGGGGCCAATGGTCGGAAAAGCGTTGGGCCAAGAAGCTTTCCAACATTGACGCGCCATGAACCGGGGATGTTTCATAGGGCGCCCCGGTTGACGCCAGGGCCGTAACAGGGAGGAGAATCATGCCGACTTTCGTCCATACGGACAAATGCGACGGCTGCAAGGGCGGCGAGGTCACCGCCTGCATGTACATTTGTCCGCATGATCTCATGAAGCTCGACACCGAGCGCATGAAGGCTTTCAACCAGGAGCCCGAGCAATGCTGGGAATGCCAGTGCTGCGTCAAGGCGTGCCCGCAACAGGCCATCGAAGTGCGCTCGTTCCAGGATTGGGTGCCCATGGGCGGCGCCGCCATTCCCATGCTCACCGACACCGCCATCATGTGGACGATCAAGTTCCGCGATGGGGAAGTGAAGCGCTTCAAGTTTCCGGTGCGGACGACGCCCGTCGGGTCCATCGACCCCTACGGCAACAAGCCCGAGCCCGGCGACATCAACGACCAGCGCCTGTTCACGGAAGCCGGCGTCGACCTTCCGGTCATTTAGGTCTTTTCGGAGTCTTTGCCAGACGGGGGCGACCCGCAACCCGGCCCGCTGGTATTCCAAGGGTAATGCCCACCAAGACGGCGGAAGATCATCCGCCCAGGGAGGATGAGCGAGATGAGCGAAGCAACCTTCGGCAATCCTGAAATCGTCGAGATCGAAACCGACATCCTGATCGTCGGCGGCGGCATGGCCGCCTGCGGCGCCGCCTACGAGGGACCACGATGGGCCGGTGACGACGTCAAGATCCTTATGGTCGACAAGGCGGCGTTGGACCGCTCGGGGGCGGTGGCGCAGGGACTGTCCGCCATCAACACCTACCTCGGGGAGAACTCGCCGGAAGACTATTGCCGCATGGTGTCCGCCGACCTGATGGGGATTACCCGCGACGACCTCGTCTTCGACGTCGGCCGCCATGTCGACGCCACCGTGGACCTGTTCGAGGAATGGGGACTACCCATTTGGAAGGACAAGGAGACCGAGGGTGTCGCCCTCAAGGACGGTGGCAAGCCCGTCCGCTCCGGCAAATGGCAGATCATGATCAACGGCGAGGGTTACAAGCCCATCGTCGCCGAGGCCGCCAAGAAGGCCCTTGGAATCGAAAATATCCACGAACGCATATTCATCGTCAAACTGCTGCTCGACGCCAACGAACCGAACACCATCGCCGGCGCGGTCGGCTTCTCGGTGCGCGAACACAAGCTCTATGTGTTCCGCGCCAAGGCCGTCATGATTGCCTGTGGCGGCGCCGTGAACGTCTTCCGTCCCCGCTCCACCGGTGAGGGCATGGGCCGCACCTGGTACCCGGTATGGAACGCCGGCTCCACTTACGCCATGGCGGCCGAGGCGGGCGCCGAGCTCACCATGATGGAGAACCGCTTTGTGCCCTGTCGTTTCAAGGACGGCTACGGCCCGGTGGGTGCCTGGTTCCTGCTCTTCAAGTCACAGGCGGTCAACGGCTTCGGCGAGAACTACATGGTCAAGAACGCGGACATGCTGAAGGACTTCGCGCCCTACGACACCGCCACCGTCGTTCCCACCTGTTTGCGCAACCACGCCATGCTTAAGGAGATGAAGGACGGCCGCGGCCCGATCATGATGGACACGCCCACCGCCATGGCCAAGCTGTCCGAGACCATGACGCCACAGGAGACCAAGCATCTCGAAGCCGAAGCCTGGGAGGACTTCCTCGACATGTGCATCGGCCAGGCGGGTGTCTGGGCCGGCATGAACATCCGCCCGGAGGAAACGGCTTCCGAACTGATGCCCACCGAACCCTATCTCCTGGGGTCTCATTCCGGTTGTTGCGGCATCTGGGTTTCCGGTCCCGAGGATATCGCGCCTGCCGAGTGGCAATGGGGCTACAA
>JAJFIG010000544.1 GCA_021775195.1 Rhodospirillales bacterium
GGATGCCGATCCGGTCGGTACCCGTAATATCGGCATCGCCAAGTCCATACTTTACAGACATTAATCGCCCCCCCCCCTTCAATCGGCGTCACGGACCTTTACGTGGTGTGCCGGTGGCCACCGCACACCGCGCCGCAAGCTTGCGTGATTTTCGGCGATTACCAGTTTGACGCAGTGAGAGAGTTTCAACTCATTGTCAAAAATATCACAGACGATGGTGAATGTCCGGGATGGATCAAACCCGGCCTTGCTCAGGCCGGCCGGCGGCCTTCGAGGAGGTCGCGCTCGGCGGCGAGGGCGGTGGCCATGAAGTCGAGGAAGGCGCGGATGCGCGCCGTGTGGCGGAGGTCCTCGTGGGTCAGGAGCCAGAGCTCGGAGGCCAACGCCGGGTCGGGGCGGCGGAGGCGCTGGAGGGCCGGCTCGGGGTCGGCGAGGAAGCAGGGCAGGGCCGCCACCCCCATGCCGGCGGCGGCGGCGCCGAAGAGGGCGAAGAGGTTGTTGCCGCGAAGGGCAATGGCGGCATCGGGCACGGTGTCGCGGAGCCAGCGGGCGGCGGCGAGGTGGGCGAGGCTGTCGTCGAAGGCGAGCCAGGCGTGGGCCGAGAGGTCCTCGGTTTCGCCGTGCAGCGCCAGGTAATCCCGGGACCCGTAGACGGCGAAGGCGATGGCCGACAGGCGCCGCCCGACGAGGTTCTCGGGCGGGGTCCGGGTCGGGCGGATGGCGACGTCGGCCTGGCGCCTGGAGAGGTTGAGGAACTGGGTGTCGAGGGTGAGCTCGAGGCCTATGCCGGGATAGGCGGCACGGAAGGCGGCGAGATGGGGGCCGAGGAAGCGGTAGGCCATGGTGTCGGTGGTGGTGACCACGACAGGGCCGGTGAGGCGCAGGTCGTGCCCCGATATGCGGCGGTCGAGGGCGTCGACTTCGGCCTCGACGCGGGACGCCGTATCGAGCATCTCGTCGCCGGCGACGGTGCGGGCGTAGCCGCTGGGCAGGCGCTCGAACAGGCGCACGCCGAGGCGTTCCTCGAAGGCCTGGATGCGGCGGAAGACGGTGGAGTGGTTGACGCCAAGGGCGCGGGACGCCGCCGACAGGCTGCCGGTGCGGGCGACGGCGAGAAAGAAGCGGAGATCGTCCCAGTCCATGGGCGGGGGTGCCGTGTCCTGTGCATATTTGCAAACGAAGTATGCAATGATTGGGAATTTCATTGCAAGAGTTCACAGGATAGGGTTCCGGCAACCAACACCCCATTTGCTGATTTCTTGATAGGAGAGACCCCATGATCGATACCAAGACAGCTCCCTACGCCGCGCTGGCCCTCCGGGTCGCCCTCGGCGTCATGTTCATTGCCCATAGCCTTTATCTGAAGGTCTTCGTGTTCACGGTGCCGGGCACGGTGCAGTTCTTCGAGTCCCTGGGCCTGCCGGGATTTTCCGCCTACGCGGTGATCGCGGCCGAGTCCATTGGCGGCATCCTGCTGGTGGCCGGCTACCAGACCCGGATCGCGGCGGCGGTCCTGGTGCCGGTGCTGCTGGGCGCCACCTTGGCCCATGCCGGCAACGGCTGGCTGTTCACGGCCCAGGGCGGCGGCTGGGAATACCCGCTGTTCCTGAGCGTCGCGGCGGTGGTTCAGGCCCTGCTCGGCGACGGGGCCTATGCCCTGTCGTCGGCCCGGCGCCCGGACGCGGCCCTGGAGACGGCGGCGCGGGTGGCGCGGTGATGGGCTAAGAAAAACCACAGAGACACAGAGGCACAGAGGAGAAGAGATAGAATAAGCCGTGTCGGTGTTGGTTTCACACGGATGAACACGGATGAACACGGATTACATCCTTCACCCCGGTCATCCTCGCGCACCGACGCGAGAATCCAGGGAGGGTGTGGGTCCTCGGGTCAAGCCCGAGGACGACGGCTTTTGTCAATCCGTGTTCATCGGTGTCCATCCGTGTTGGGTTTCGACTGTTTCGGCGTCCAAGCCGGCGCGGCCACGCGATGGCGCGAGTGGCGTGGTTCAAAAACAGGGCTCCCGACGGGCGCGACCCCATTCCAATGATGGCGGCGATTGGGTAGGGTTCCCATGGAAATTGTGGTTTTTCGGAGGGTATGGACAGAACCATGGGCTGGACACATCGCGAGCGCGTGCTGGCGGCGCTCAACCACGAGGAGGCCGACCGGGTTCCGATCGATTTCGGCAGCGCCGGGCCGACGGCCATCGTCGGCGAGGCCTACCAGAACCTGATCGAGCACTTGAACCTGGAAAACAAGGCCGAGACCCTGCAGCAGTTGAAGACCCAGGTCTATCCCGACGAGGCCGTGTTGCGGCGCTTCGACGTCGATACCCGGGGCATCCAGCCGGGCAAGTACGAGAACGGCCACAGCCGGGTGATCGACGCCCACACCATCATGGACGAATTCGCCGTGACCTGGCGCCAGACCCAGGGCACCCAGGACGTGCACTTCCTGCACGAGGACGGTCCCTTCTACGAAGGCAAGATGACCATCGATGCCATCGACGCCTTCGACTGGCCGACACCCGACAATCCGGGCGTCGTCGCGGGGGTGGCGGACAAGGTCGCGGCGATCAAGGCGGCGGGGGATTACGCCGTCGTTCTCTACCTGCCCGGCGGGTTCATTCACCGGGGCTACGCCATGCGCGGCATGGAAACCTTCCTCAAAGACCTCTACAAGAATACGGAGGCGGCCTGCCATCTCATGGACCGGCTCTGCGACTACTGGATCGGCGTTGCCCGGCGGGTCATCGCCGCAGCCGGCCCGGAGAACATCGACGTGGTCTTTTTCGGCGAGGACCTGGGGACCCAGGACGGCTGCATGTTCGATCCGGAAAACATCTACGAACGGCTGATGAAACCGCGCCACCGGCGCATGGTCGAGGCGGTCAAGGAACCGACCGGGGCCAAGGTCTGTTTCCATTGCTGCGGCTCGGCCTATCACTTCCTCGATCACCTGATCGACATCGGCGTCGACGCCCTCAATCCGGTGCAGGTGACGGCCCGCAACATGGAACCGGAACGCCTGAAGGGCGAGTTCGGCGACCGGCTCAGCTTCTGGGGCGGCGTCAACACCCAGGAAATCCTGCCCTTCGGGACGGAGGACGAGGTGCGGGCGGAAACCGGCCGGATGATCGATATTTTCGGCAAAAGCGGCGGCTACGTGCTCAACGCCGTCCACGCCATCCAGGCGGAAGTGCCGCCGGCCAACATCGTCGCCATGTACGATACCGGCATCGCCCACGCCTATTGATCTGTTGATCCCGCCAGACGGGCCGCCAGGGCCGGTGCGTCCATGCCGTCCAGCCCCAGGACCGCGTCGCGGATGGCCTCGGCTTCGCCTTCGGTGACGGCGCGGGTGGCGTTGGCCATGAACTTATCGACGATTTCGGATTCGTTGAGGGCCCGCTCCGCCGCCCCCCGGTTGACGCGCTCGTGGTGGACGTATTCGCCGCCGTCCCGGGTCGAGACCACCAGGGATCCCGGATAGACGCGGGGGAAGTCGGCGTCGGGGTCGGCTTCGCAGGTGACCTTCTCCGCCAGGGCCAGGATGTCGGTATCTGAAAGGGCGTCGGGGGCCAGTTCCGCCAAACCGAACCTGCCGCGCAGGAAACAGGCGGCGACGATGAACTGGGTCGAGAACTTGGCGTCGTAGTCGCTCGCCGGCCGGACCTTGTTGGCCACGGGCTCGGCGACCACGGGGATGGTCTCGGCCGGGATCAGGGCGCGGACGCGGACGATGTCGGCGGCGTCGATTTTGTGACGGCGCCTGAGTTCCAGCGCGGCGTCGGCGGCGGCGTGGGTGAAGTGGCAGGTGGGGAAGGGCTTGACCGCCGACTCGACGGCTTCCCAGCGCTCGCCCAAGCCCTCGGTGACGAGGCCGAAGTCGGTGTTGCCGCCGGCGTCGCAGAGGTTCCGGTAGAGCCCGAAGCGGCCCTCGTAGGGGCGGGCCGGGGCGACGAACCCGCCCTTGGCCAGGGCCGCGGCGGTGATCCCGGCGGCGGCGGCCCAGCCCGGATGGAGGCGCTTGTTCCAGGCCCCGTCCTCGACGAACTGCTGGCTCGCCATGGCCGTTGATCCGGCGATGCCCTGGGCGGTGGCGATGACCGCCGGGTCCAGCCCCATGAGCTTGCCGGCGATGATGGCGGAGGAGAAATGGCCGACGACGCCGGTGGCATGGAGGCCCCGGTGATGGAAGCCGAAGTCGGCGGCGAGCCCCAGGCGGATGGCGGTCTCCATGCCGGCGAGATAGGCGGTCAGCAGATCGCGCCCCGCGGCGCCCGTCTTCTCGCCGACCACCAGCGCCGCCGGCAGGGACACGGCGGTGGCGTGGACGACGGACTTCATGTGGGTGTCGTCGAAGTCGAGGCCGTGGACCAGGGCGCCGTTCATGATCGCCGCGTCGCGCAAGGGGAGCCTGGCGGTGAGGCCGATGACCGAGCTTTCGCCAGCCTCGCCGAGTCCCTGGAGGCCGGCCAGGAAGCGCTCGGCGAAGGGTTCGCGCCCAGCGGCCAGCGCGATGCCGACGGCGTCCAGGATCAGGTGCTTGGCGCGCTCGCGCACCGCCTCGGGGATGGCGTCATAGGTGAGGCCGTGGGCGAAATCGGCGAGGATGCGGGAGACCGGGGGGCCTTCGTCAGCGGCTGCGTTCCCGGCTATTTCTTCAGCCATGGCGGCGCGCTCCGTCTCCCTCGGCGGCGGCGTAGGCCGCGGCGCTTTCCCCGGCCACCTTGCCGAACACGGTGCCGGCCATGAGGCCGGAGCCGCCCGGGTAGTTCTCGAAGAACAATCCGCCGACCAGTTCGCCGGCGGCGTAGAGGCCGGGGATGGAGCGGTCGGAGACGTCCTGCACCTCGCCCGAGCGGTCGATGCGCAGGCCGCCGAAGGTGAAGGAGATGCCGGTGGTGGTCACGTAGGCCTCGAAAGGCGGCTCGTCGATGGGCAGGGCCCAGTTGGTCTTGTCGACGGCCAGGCCCCGGGTGGTTACCCCGTCGAGGACCGACGGGTTGAAGTCGCCCGGTTGGCAGGCGGCGTTGAATTCGTCCACCGTGGCGGTCAGCGCCCGCGGGTTGATCTCCAGTTCCGCGGCCAGCTCCTCGATGCCGGTGGCCGTGTACTTGGTCACCTGCTTGATGCGGTATTCGTCGCGGAGCAGGGGAATGGTCTTCTGGTCGAAGATCTGGATCGCCGTGCGGAAGGGCTGGTTCATGATCTCGCGGCCGAACTTGACGTAGGTGTGGTTGCGGAGGTCCTCGCCTTCGTCGACGAAACGCTCGCCCTTGAGATTGACCATGATGCCCCAGGGGTAGGAGTGCTTCTGGAAGTTGTCCAGGACCTCGTAGTCGCCGTAGGGCGGGGCCGAGATGTCCCAGCCCACGGAATGGCAGCCCGACCAGTTGCCGTAGGGCCGGGCGCCGATCTCCAGCGCCATGCGGATGCCGTCGCCCATGTTGTGGCGCGTGCCGCGCACCCGGCACAGGTCCCAGCCGGGGCCGAGATAGCGGACCCGCATTTCCGGGTTGGATTCGAAACCGCCGCAGGCCAGCACCACGGACTTGGTTTCGATCTCCTCGTAGCCGTCGGGGCCGCGAACCTCGATGCCGGTGATGCGCCGCCGGCGGTCCTGGATCAGCCGCGTGGCGCCGGTGGCGTAGCGGATCTCGCAGCCCATGCGGAGGACTTTCGCCAACTCCATCTCGACCAGTCCGGCGCCGCCGCCGACGGCCTCGATGTTGACGCCGCCGTAGAAATGGTGCTTGCCGTCGACCAGGAACGACTGGCGCCCGAACATGGGGATGAAGCGCAGGCCGTGTTGCCGGAGCCAGACCATGGCCGGGCGCGAGCCGTCGATGAGCTGCCAGGCCATGTCCTCGTCGGCCTGGTGGTGGGTGACCTTCATGAGGGCCTGGTAGAAAACGTTGCGGTCGTGGACCGGGAGCACGATCTGGTCCCGCTCGGCGTCGGACAGGTCGGTCAGGACATCGGTGGCGGCATCGTCGACGCCGCTGTGGCAGAAGCGGAAGCCGCCGGCGGTGAAGTAGGAGTTGCCGCCCTTCTCGTCCTCGGACGCCTTCTCCAGGATCAGCACCCGGGCGCCGTTCTCCCGCGCCGCGATGGCGGCGCACAAGGCCGCGTTTCCCGCTCCGACCACAACCACGTCATAACCCGACATCGACACTCCCTTCCTGACTCAGCCCCCAAATCCCGGCGATGGTGCCCCGGACCGGGCGGGAAGTAAAATCCAATATCATCGGGACCGGCGCCAGCGTTCAAGGGCATCGCCGTCGTCGATGTCCTCCAGGGTCTCCAAGAGCGCCGCCGTGCGTCCGCGCCCGAGGTTGGCGAGGGTGTCGGCGAGGGCGAACTCGGTCGACCAGCGGACGTTCTCGAAAATCTCCGGAAGGGCGGGGCGGCGGCCGAGGCCAACGAGCCAGTAGCCTCCGTCCGCCGCCGGCCCGAAGACGGCGTCGTCGCGGCCCAAGGCGCGGAAGGCGCGGGCGACATGATCGGGGCGGATGTCGGGGATGTCGGTGCCGACGATGACCACCGGCCCGGGGGGCAGCTCGCCCATGATCCGGGCCATGCGCTGTCCCAGGTCTCCCGGTCCCTGAGGGACGGGGCGCCAGCCGGGCGGACAGAGGCGGCGGGCGTGGACGGCCCGGTCCGGGGTCAGGGCGAGCCAGCAGGTCCAGTGTCCGCCGTTGCCGAGGCGGCGGAGCACGCCGGCCAGGCAGCGGCGGTAGAAGGCCCAGGCGGCGACGGCGCCAATATGTCGTGCGAGACGACTCTTGACCCGGCCGATGCGGGGAGCCTTGGCGAAGACGACGAGGTGGTTGGCCGGTTTCATGGATAGAGGCGGGCAATGAAGGACAGGGGAACGCCGAGGAAATAAAGGCCGAGGCAGGCGAGGTTGCGCAAGGGCCTGAGCAGGTAGCCGCCCCGGCGATAGCGCTCGGCGGAGGTGACGGCGGCGGCGTCGAGGACCACCAGGCGGCGGCGGCCGAGGCGGCGGATGATGTCGACGTCCTCCATCAGGGGCATGGGACTAAAGCCGCCGATGCGGTCGTAAAGGGCGCGCCCGATGAGCAGCCCCTGATCGCCGTAGGGCAGGGCGAGGCGGCGGGTGCGCCAGGCGACCAGGGCCTCGAGGCGGCGGGCGGCGGGACCGGGATCGTCGAGGGCGAAGCGGAAGACGGCGGCAAGGCCGGCGCTGGCGGGGTCGGCGGTGAAGGCCCCGGTAGTCTCGGTCCAACCCGGCTCGAGCACCGTGTCGGCATGGAGGAAGAGGAGCCAGTCACCCCGCGCGGCGCCGGCGCCGGCGGCAAGCTGCGTGCCCCGGCCCCGAGGGGCGTCGACGACCACGGCACCGTGGGCGGCGGCGATGGCGCGGGTGCCGTCGGTACTGCCGCCGTCGGCAACGACGATATCATCGGCGGCGCCGTCGACCGACTCGATGGTGCGGGCCAGGGTGGCGGCGGCGTCGAGGGTGGGGATGACGATGCTGAGCACGGCGGCGGGCGGTCCTGGTGGTGGCTTAGGTCCCATCCATAGCACACCCTGGGGCGCTGCGGCACGGGTGCGAGGTCCAAGCCATATGTTCTTGAAATGTTCTAATCGTTCCGGGTACCATGGGCGATGGACGAGACCCTGCCCGCCGCCCCCGTCAAGGGACGGGGCGCGGTCACCAACCCGACGGGACGCTTCGAGGCCGAGCGCCGCCATTTGGTGGACGACGGCTGGGACCTGAATGACGACGCGCCTCCCTTGCGGACGACGGTGACCGAGGAGGCCTGCCGCAAGATCATTTCCACCAACGCCTCGCCCGATATTCCCTTCTACCAGTCGATCAACCCCTATAGGGGCTGCGAGCACGGCTGCGTCTACTGCTTCGCCCGGCCGACCCATGCCTATCTGGGGCTGTCGCCGGGGCTCGATTTCGAGAGCCGGCTGTTCGCCAAAGCGGGCGCGGCGGAACGCCTGGAGGCGGAACTGCGGAAACCCGGTTACCAATGCCGCACGATCATGCTCGGCGCCAACACCGATCCCTACCAGCCCATCGAGCGCGAGCGGCGCATCACCCGGGGCATCCTCGAGGTCCTGGCGGCGGCCAACCATCCCGTCGCCATCGCCACCAAGTCGGCGTCGGTGGTCCGCGACATCGACATCCTGGCACCGATGGCGGCGAAGGGGCTGGTCGCCGTCGGGGTGTCGGTGACGACCCTGGACAGGACCCTGGCGCGGACCCTGGAGCCCCGGGCCTCGACGCCGGATAAGCGCCTCGGGGCGATCCGTGCCCTCAACGACGCCGGGGTTCCGGCGGCGGTGATGGCGGCGCCGATGATCCCCTTCGTCAACGACGCCGAGATGGAAGCGATCCTGGAGGCGGCGGCGGAGGCCGGCGCCGGCAGCGCCAGCTATATCCTTATCCGCCTGCCCCTGGAGCTGAAGGGCCTGTTCGCCGAGTGGCTCGACGCCCACGTCCCGGACCGGGCGCGGCGGGTGCTCAACCAGCTGCGCCAATGCCGGAACGGCACCCTCTACGTGTCCGAGTTTTCGTCCCGCATGCGGGGCACCGGCGCCTACGCCGAGCTGCTGGCCCGGCGCTTCGCTG
>JAJFIG010000545.1 GCA_021775195.1 Rhodospirillales bacterium
TCGCCGGTGATGAAAGCCTGGCCAATTCCCCGGGCGAGAATGAAGATGATCCGACCGTCGTGCACTTTCTTGTCCAGGCCCATGTGGGTCATAAGTCTTTCCGCCGACCACGACGCGTCGGCCAGGCCGTCGAGCCCGACCGGCAGTCCCATTTTGGCGAAGTGACAGCGCACGCGCTCCGCATCCTCGGCCGGGCAAAGGCCGACGCGGACCGACAGGTCGAAGGCCATGACCATGCCGATGGCCACCGCCTCGCCATGCAGCAGCGCCGTCCCGTACCCGGTCTCGGCCTCAAGGGCATGGCCGAAGGTGTGGCCCAGGTTGAGCAGCGCTCGCCGTCCGGTCTCGCGCTCGTCCTCGGCGACGACATCGGCCTTGGCGGCGCAACTGGTGATCACGGCATGGCGCCGTGCCTCGGCGTCTCCGGCGACCAGCTTGCCGCCCTCGGCCTCCAGCCAGGCGAAGAATTCGGGACTGTCGATCAGGCCGTACTTGGCAACCTCGGCATAACCCGCCAACAGTTCCCGTTTCGGCAGGGTATCGAGGGTCCGGGTATCGGCGATCACCAGCCGCGGCTGGTAGAAGGCACCCACCAAGTTCTTTCCATGGCGGCTGTTGATGCCGGTCTTGCCCCCCACGGAACTGTCGACCTGGGCCAGCAGGGTCGTCGGTATCTGCACGAAGGGCACGCCGCGAAGGGTGACGGCGGCGGCGAACCCGACGATGTCGCCGATGACGCCGCCGCCAAGCGCGATCAACGTCGTATTGCGCTCGACCCGGGCCTCCAGCAGCTTGTCCGTCAACTCCTCGAGGTGGGCGAAGTCCTTGGTCGCCTCGCCGGCGGGCAGGATCACCGCGTCATGGGCGATGCCGGCCTCGTCCAGGGATGCTTCCACCTGCTCCAGGTAAAGGGGCCCGACGTTGTCGTCGGTGACGATGATCGTCCGCGGCTGGCTCAGCACGCCCCGAAGGTGCCGGCCCGCCGCCGCCGCCAGCCCTTCACCGACCAGGATGTCATAGCTGCGCTGGCCCAGGTCGACGGTCAAGCTGGCAGCCGCTTGTTCCCGCCCCTCGGCCGTTCTCATTTCCTGGCCGGTCATTGCGTCACCTCTCCGGGCCTCGGCTCAAGCCGCTCATCCAGGGCATTGGCCACCCGCTCCACCGTGATATCGGGCGGCTCGTCGCGGGTGTCGACAACGATGTCCGCCTCGCCGTATATGGGGTAGCGTTCTTCCATCAGTCGTTCCAATGTGGCCCGCGGATCGCCGTCTTTCAACAGCGGACGCCCGCCACGCCGGCCGGTGCGGTCGACCAGAACCTCGAGATCGGCGCGCAGCCACACCGAGACTCCTTTCTCGCCGATCTTGGTCCGGGTGCGGGGGTCCATGAATGCGCCGCCGCCGGTAGCCAGAACCTGGGGTTCCGAATCGAGGAGCCGCGCGATCACCCGCTGTTCGCCGTCCCGGAAGGCGGTCTCGCCATAGAGGCGGAATATATCCTCGATCGTGCAGCCGGCGGCCTTGACCACCTCGTCGTCGGTGTCGGTGAACGGCAGGCCATAGCGCTTGGCCAGACGCCGCCCAACGCTGGTCTTGCCGGCCCCCATGAGGCCGATCAGGACGATGGATTTCTGGTATTTCGGGTCAGCAGTAGCACTCATGGCACGATAGAACACTCGTTCGGCAGGTTGGAAGGGCCGTTGAAAGCGCCTCTGCGAGCCGATAAACTGCCGCAAATTCGCCATAGTCGAAATCTAGCATAAAGATTGCAAACTGTCCTCAGAGCGTGGCCGGCGCCTCCTACCCGGAAAATAGGATCTGTGCAATCGACTATGGCGGTTCCCTAGGGTGCCCGCCATTCGGGATTCGACCCGTTTCAAAAGATCGGGAAAGACAGCGTTAATCCCATGAAAAGCTTTTCCAGAATAGTCTTCATTGTCGTTATCGCTTTAATCGTCGGAGGGGCGGCGTTCCTGGCCACCTGGGACATACCAGCTCCGGTCGGGGAAACCGAGAAGGTCATACCGGATGAACGCTTTCCCCGTTGACCGGAGAAGGAGGCCCGATTTATCCCGGTGCCTCATTTCGGCTATGGCTGTGCTCATCGCCCTTGCCGCCGGGTACCTGACTTTTGCCCCGGTCCCGGCGTGGGCCGACGAGCCGACCACCGGCGGGCCCATGCGCCTGGCACCACCAAAAATGCTCAGCCCACCGCGATCGGCCGACGAAGCACCCGACCTAAAGCTGCCTGTCGTCACCGGTGCCCCGGTCATCGTTCCCGGGTTGCCGCAAAGCCCGGACGCACTTCGGACAGTACCGCCCGCGCCCGCCGTGGAGAAGGGAATTCAGGTTGACGCCCTGACCAGCATCGATCCCGATACCGTCGGCGTGTTGAACGAAGATGAAGGCGGTTACGGAGTCGCCATGTGGAATGGCACCAAGCGTGCCTCCATCGAAGCCTTGCTTCCCCGCCTGCCCGTGAACACCGCCTCGGCGGGCATGCGCGACCTCATGCGCCGTCTTCTCCTGTCGCCGGCCACCGTGCCCGAGGCCGGAAAGAAGGACAAGACGGTGAAAAGCGGCGGCCTCGTTGCCCTCAGGGTCAGGCTCCTCGCCGACATGGGCGATCTCGATGGCGCCGACAAGCTGCTCGACGCGACCCCTCTGCGCAACCAGAACCAGGCCCTGGTGCGTGTCGAGGCGGACAACCTGTTCCTCACCAACGACAACGCCCGTGCCTGTTCCCTGGCCGCGGGCCAGGTCCGCGAGAACGACGCCCCTTACTGGCAGAAGGCCTTCATTTTCTGCCAGGCTCTGGCCGGAGAGGCCGACAAGGCGGCCCTGGGCGTGTCGCTGCTACGTGAACTGGGGACCGAAGACCCGGTATATTTCATCCTCATCGATGCCCTGACCGGCGGCCAGAAGGCCGTCATCGACAGCCTTCAGAATCCGTCACCGCTGCACCTTGCCATGGCCCGGGCGGCCAAGGTCCAGCTTCCCGCCGACGTGATCTCGTCCAGCCGTCCGGCGGTTCTCCGCACCATCGCCATCAGCCCCAATGCCTCGGTCGAACTGCGTCTCGAGGCCGCCGAACGGGCCGAGGCCGCCGGCGCTCTCGATGCCGAGTCCCTGCGCCAGCTCTACACCAGTATCTCCTTCACCGAAGACGAACTGTCCAACCCCTTGTCCAAGGCCGAGGCCGAAAGTGGTCCCCTGAGCCGGGCGCTTCTCTACCGCACGGCGGTGATCCAGACCGTGCCGACGGCCCAGGCCGAGGCCGTCGGCCGGGCCCTGTCCCTTGGCCGCGAAGGGGGACGGTACGCCTCGACGGTACGGGTGTTCATGCCCGTGCTCAGGCGCATCCCGCCGTCACCCGAGATGCTATGGTTCGCCAACGAGGCCCTGCGCGGCTTCCTGGTTACCCGGGACGAGCAGGGAGCCGCTGCCTGGTTCAGCGTCCTCCGCGCCAGCGCCATGTTCGACGAGAAGGCCCGCGCCGCCCTTGCCGCGGTTTCTCCCGTTGCCCGCCTCGCCGGCTCCGAGGAAGCCAAACATTGGGACTCGACCCGGCTCGCCGCCTGGTGGGAGGACACCCGGGAGCGCCCCGACGCCCGCGAACGGGCATCGTTGCTGTTCAGCCTTCTCGAGGGCCTTGGCGACGTTGTTCCCGACGACGTCTGGGAGGCGCTGCTCGGCGGCACCGAACGCACGACCGCGGTCATGCCCCATCCGGCGCTGTGGTACCGGCTTGCCTCCGCCGCCGACGCCGGGCGCAAGGGCGAAACCGTCCTCCTTGTCCTGCTTGCCCTCGGCGAGGGCGGCCCCGCCCAGGCCGGTCCCGTGGTCCTGCGCCGGGTCCTGACCAGCCTCATCGCCGTCGGCCTCAATACCGAGGCCCGGGCCCTTGCTGTGGAGGCTGCGGTGGCGGCCGACCTATGAGGCGCCGCCGCGCCGCTGACGTTCCCTTGTCGCGCCACGCCGGCGCCTTCCTCGAAATGCTCGCCGCCGAACGTGGCGCTGCCCTCAATACCCTTGAATCCTACCGCCGCGATCTCGCCGATTTTTCCGCCTTCGCGGCGCGGCGCCGGCGCCAGCCCGAGGATGTCGACACGGCAACGGTGCGGGCCTATCTGGCCCACCTTTCCGGTGCCGGCATGGCGCCCAGCACCAGCGCCCGGCGGCTCTCGGCACTACGCCAGTTCTTCCGTTTTCTCCATGCCGAGCGGGTGCGTGACGACGATCCCTGCGCCGTCGTCGACAGCCCGCGCCAGGGCCGCCCGCTGCCCAAGTTCCTGAGCGAGCCCGAGGTCGAATCCCTTCTCGCCGCGGCCCGCGAGCGCACCGGTGCCGAGGGCACCCGCCTTGTCGCCTTTCTCGAAGTCCTTTATGCCACCGGCCTCCGGGTCTCCGAGCTCGTGGCGCTGCCTCTGACGGCGCTCACCCGCGATAACCGCATGCTGGTCGTCCGCGGCAAGGGCGGCAAGGAACGCATGGTGCCCCTCGGCGATCCGGCCATCGAGGCGTTGGATGCCTACAAGGGGGTCCGCGAGCCCTTCCTGCCCCAGGGCCGGTCGGCCTCGGCGTCGTCGCCGTGGCTGTTCCCGTCCCGCGCCAGGGACGGCCACCTGACCCGCGCCCGCTTCGCCCAGATGCTCAAGGAGATCGCCGTCGAGGCGGGCATCGACCGGACCCGCGTCTCACCCCACGTGCTCCGTCATTCCTTCGCCAGCCACCTGCTCGCCCACGGCGCCGACCTGCGCGCCCTGCAGC
>JAJFIG010000546.1 GCA_021775195.1 Rhodospirillales bacterium
AACGTCATCTCCTCGCCCCAGGTTCTGGTGGTCAACAATGCCACCGCCACCCTCTCCGTCGGCGATCAGGTACCCATCGCCACCCAGTCCTCGGTCAGTTCCACCGATCCCGACGCCCCCATCGTCAATTCCATCCAGTACCGGGATACCGGCGTCACTCTCAAGGTGACGCCGCGGGTCAACGCCAGCGGCCTGGTGACCCTGGAAATCGACGAGGAGACCAGTGAGGTCGTCGCCACCACCACGTCGGGCATCGACTCGCCGACCATCCAGCAGCGCAAGATCTCCAGCACCGTGGTCATCCAGAGCGGCGAGACCGTCGCCCTCGGGGGCCTGATCAAGGACACCAAGGACAACACCAGGACCGGCATCCCGGGCCTTGCCTCGATCCCGCTTTTCGGCGCTCTCTTCCGCACCACCACCGACGTCATCCGCCGTACCGAGCTGCTGGTGCTGATCGTTCCCCGGGTCGTCCGCGACCAGAACGACGCCCGCGCCGTCACCAAGGAATTGCGCCGCCGTCTGCGCGGCGTCCAGCCCCTGACCGAGAAGATCCAGTAGGGGCTGCCCGGGATGACCGCGAGCGGGCACCGTGGGATCGCACTGGTGGCGGTTCTGTGGATCGTCCTCCTGCTTTCGGTCATCGCCCTCGGGTTCAGCCTCACCACCCGCACCGAGGTCCGCATCGTCACCAACGTGGTCGAGAACGCCCGCGCCCGCGCCCTGGCCGAGGCCGGCGTCAACGTCGCCATCCTGCGCCTTCTCGACGACGATCCCGCGGCCAGGTGGATCACCGATGGCCGCCCCTACGAAATCGCCTTCGGCGCCGACCAGGTCGCCATCTCGATCCAGGACGAACGCGGCAAGATCGACCTCAACAAGGGATCGCCGAGGCTCCTCGACAGCCTCTTCCGGTCGGTGGGGGTTCCGGCCGGCGAAAGCGCTGACCTGGTGAACGCGGTCCGGGACTGGCGTGACGAGGACACCGCGGTCCGCGACGGCGGGGCCGAGCTGGGGGAATATGATGCCGCCGGCCTTCCCCATGGCCCCAAGAACGCCGACTTCGACCATGTCGGCGAACTGCAGCAGGTGCGGGGCATGACCCGCCAGCTCTTCACCCACGTCCGGCCGGCGTTGACGGTGCATTCCGGACGCAGGGGCGTCGACACCTCGACGGCTCCCAGGGACGTCCTGCTCGCCATTCCCGGAAGCGACATCGAGACCGTGGAGAAAACCCTCGACACCCGCCGGACCGCCGGGCCGTCCACCGCCGGGCCGCCGGCCGCCACCCCCCGCCGCGTCCTCCGCCGCCGGACGCGCGGCAGTGGCGGCCAGTACACCATCCGCGCCGTCGTCCGCACCGCCAAGGGCGCCGAGTTCGCGCGCGAGGCCATCGTCGGGCTGACCGGCGACAGGGCCAGGCCCGTGATCGTCTATGATTGGACGCAATCCGCGGGACGGCAACCCGGGGTCCCGCCGGATCGGTGATCCGCCGCTGGGCCGTTTTTCTCGCCGCCGCCGCCCAAGAGCCGTGACAAGCCCCGGCGCTTCGGGTCATGATCTTCGGCGTGACCGGGGCTGCCTGCCCCACAGCCGAGGGATAAACCCGCCATGGGCACACCAACCAGTGACAGCGACCTGTTCGATCGCGCCGAGCGTTATCTGCCCGGCGCCGGGCTCGGCGGTTATTCCCTGCCCGAGGATGTCCGTTTCGTCTTTTCCCGGGGCGCCGGCCCCCGCGTCTGGGACCCCGGCGACCGCGAGTACATCGACTACGTCTGCGGTGCCGGGGCCCTGATCCTCGGCCACGCCCATCCCGCCGTGGTCGCCGCCGCCCAGGCCGCGACCGCCAACGGCATGCATGTTTTCGGCGTCCTCAACGAGACCGCCATCGCTCTCGCCGAACGCCTGGTCGCCGACATCCCCTGCGCCGAAAAGGTCATTTTCGCGACCACGGGATCGGAGGCCACGGCCTATGCCATGCGCCTTGCCCGCGCCTTCACCGGCCGCGACCGGATCATGAAGTTCGAGGGCGCCTACCACGGCAATCACGACTACGCCCTGGTCTCGACCTTTCCCACCGCCATCGGCAACTATCCCCAGGGCCAGGCCGACACCGGCGGCCAGCCCTCCGCGACCCGCGATACCATGCTCGTCGCCCCCTACAACGACGCCGCGACCGCCGCCAGGCTGGTCAAGGAGCATGGCCACGAGATCGCCGCCATCATCGTCGAGCCCGTGCAGCGGATCATCCCGGCCGAGCGCGAGTTCCTCGCCGCCCTGCGCCGTCTTTGCGACGAGAACGGCATCGTCCTCATCTTCGACGAGGTCGTGACCGGTTTCCGCCTCGCCTACGGCGGCGCCCAGGCCTGGTTCGACGTTCTTCCCGACCTCGCCGCCTTCGGCAAGGTCGTCGGCGGTTCGGGACCCCTGTCCTGCGTCGCCGGCCGGGCCGACGTCCTCGACCTCGCCGACCCGGCGAAGAAGGGCGACGCCGACTATGCCTACGTCAACGGCACCCTGCACGGAAACCCGGTCGCGTCGGCGGCGACCCTGGCGACCCTCGACACGCTTTCGGAGCCCGGCACCCACGAGCGCCTCAACGCCTTCGCCGACACCTTCTGCGCCGAGGCCCAGAAGGTCCTGGACAGCAACGGCATTCCGGCCATCGCGCAGAACACGGGGTCCCTGTGGCAGATCCTGTTCATGGACCGGACGCCGCGCAATCACGCCGATGTCATGGCCAGCGACATGGCGGCCATGCGCCGGCTCGACCTGGAACTCCTGAAGCGCGGCCAGTACGTGCTTCCGGGCGTCAGGCGCTTCGTCTCCTGCGTTCACACCGACACCGAGATGGAGGAGACGCTGCGCGCCCTTGACGGTGCCTGCAAGGCGTTCGGATAGGGATGGAACGAAAGCACCGATTGGTTCCATAATTGCCCACGCAACATCGGAGGACCGGACCATGGGGCTCGAGTTTCTCGAAGGCAACGAGGCGATCGCCCGGGGTGCCCTCCGCGCGGGCTGCAATTTCTTCGCCGGCTACCCGATCACGCCGTCGTCGACCATCTTCCAGTACATGCTGGAAAACCTGCCCGGGACCGGCGGCGTCGCCATCCAGGGTGAGGATGAGATCGCCTCCATCGGCCTCTGCATCGGCGCCGCCATGGCCGGCAGCAAGGCCCTGACCGCCACCAGCGGCCCCGGCATCAGCCTCTACAGCGAGAATATCGGCCTCGCCCTGATCGGCGAAACGCCCCTGGTCATCGTCAACGTCCAGCGCCAGGGACCGGCGACGGGCTCGGCGACCAAGGGCGCCGAGGGCGATATCCAGTTCACCCGCTGGTGCACCTCGGGCGGCCTGCCCGTGATCATCCTCAGCCCGGCCACCGTCGCCGAGGCCTACGAACTCACTTATTTAGCCTTCAATCTCGCCGAGCGCTTCCGGGTCCCGGTTTTCATCCTCACCAACAAGGAGATCGGCCTCACCCGCGAGA